>QFPD01000240.1 GCA_003248845.1 Microbacterium sp.
GATCTGCGATACGCGGACGCGCTCGCGACCGCAGACAACATCATGACCTTCCGGACGGTCGTCAAAGAGGTCGCGATCGAACAGGGCGTGTACGCCACCTTCATGCCGAAGCCGCTGTCCGGACAGCCCGGCAGCGGGATGCACACGCACATGTCCTTGTTCGAGGGCGACCGTAACGCGTTCTACGAAGAGGGCGCGCAGTACCAGCTCTCCAAGACCGGGCGTCAGTTCATCGCGGGCCTTCTCACGCACGCCAACGAGATCGCCGCCGTCACGAACCAGTTCGTGAACTCCTACAAGCGACTCTGGGGCGGCGACGAGGCGCCGAGCTTCATCTGCTGGGGCCACAACAATCGCTCCGCGCTCGTGCGCGTACCGATGTACAAGCCGAACAAGGGCCAGTCCACGCGCATCGAGTACCGCGCGCTCGACTCCGCGGCGAACCCGTACCTCGCTTTCGCGCTCATGCTCGCGGCCGGCCTGAAGGGCATCGAGGAGGGTTACGAGCTGCCGCCGGAGGCCGAGGACAACGTGTGGTCGCTGACGGATGCCGAGCGTCGCGCGCTCGGGTACGCCCAGCTGCCCGCGAGCCTCGATCACGCGCTGGAGTACATGCAGGAGTCGGAGCTCGTCGCCGAGACGCTCGGCGAGCAGGTCTTCAACTACGTGCTGCTCAACAAACGCCGCGAATGGCACGAGTACCGTGCGCAGGTGACGCCGTTCGAGCTGAAGAGCAACCTCGAGATGCTCTGACAGCCATGTCGGCAGGCGAGCGCACGTCCGTCCGGACCGTGCTGGCACGCGATGGCTTCGGCGAGATCGGGGACGCTCTCGAGCTCCTCACCGAACTCGCCGACGTCCTCGGCATGGAGCGCACCGACATCCTGCGCGGCGCCGAAGCGGCTGCCGACCCGGATGCCGCGCTAGGCGCGCTTGCGCGCATCGCCCGGCGCGACAGCGGTGCCGTCGCGGCGGCGCTGTCGCGTGTCGGTCCCGTGGTGTGGCGTCTCCTCGGCGCGTCGCACGGGTTCGGCGACTTCTACCTGCGGCATCCCGGCGAACTCTCTCACCTCGTCGCGCCCGGGGATCGCCTGCCGACCTCTGACGATCTCGTCGCCGAGTTGCGGGGTTCGGTCGGCGCGGACGCGGAGGGATTCGCCGAGGCGGGCGACGAGAAGGCCTGGGTCGCGCTGCGCGTCCGCTATCGTCGCCTCCTCGCGCGCATCGCCGCCTACGACCTCTCGTCGCCCGATCCCGTCGCGGTTCTCCCCGAGGTGGCGGCGGCGCTCGCGGACGCGGCCGGCGCGGCGCTCGAAGCCTCCCTCTGCGTCGCGCGTACGCGGGTGGCGGGGGGCGGGGGCGCGGGACTCTTTCCTCGCGACCAGGTCGCGGCGACGCGGCTTGCGATCATCGGCATGGGCAAGACCGGCGCGCGCGAACTCAACTACGTGAGCGACGTCGACGTGATCTTCGTCGGCGGTGGGACCGACGAGCTCGTCGAAGAGGTCGGGGAGAGCCGTGTCATCGATATCGCGACTCGACTCGCGGTCCAGACGATGCGCGGCATCTCCGGGATGGAGATCGAGCCGCCACTGTGGGAGGTTGACGCCAATCTGCGTCCCGAGGGCAAACAGGGGGCGCTGGTCCGCAGCCTCGAGTCGCACCTCTCGTACTACGACCGCTGGGCGAAGAGCTGGGAGTTCCAAGCGCTTCTCAAGGCGCGCCCGCTCGCCGGCGACCGCATGCTCGGCGAGGCATACGTCGACGCTGTCCAGCCGAAGGTATGGACGAGCGCGGCCCGCGAGAACTTCGTCGACAGCGTGCAGCGCATGCGTGAGCGCGTCACCGAGTTCATTCCCGCAGAGGACGTCGCGTATCAACTCAAGCTCGGTCCCGGCGGCATCCGCGACATCGAGTTCACCGTGCAGCTCCTCCAGCTCGTGCACGGCCTCGCCGACGACCGCATCCGCCAGCGCGGCACGCTCGATGCCCTCGAGGCGCTCGTGTCGGAGGGCTACATCGGAAGGTCGGATGCCGCGGCGTTCGCCCGCGACTACCGCATGCTGCGCGTGCTGGAGCACCGTGTGCAGCTGCGCGATCTGCGCCGCACCCACCTCATGCCGCGGACACCCGACGAGCAGCGCGTCCTGGCGCGTGCGTCCGGACTCGCCGCCGACGGCGTCGGCGTCTGGGCAGTGTGGGAGGGCATCAAGCGCGAAGTCCGCGAGATCCATGTGCGGGTGTTCTATCGGCCGCTCCTGTCGGCCGTGGCGGCTCTCCCCGCCGAGGAGCAGAAGCTGTCCACGGCGCAGGCGCACGACCGCCTGGCCGCGATCGGCTTCCGCGATCCGGCCGGTGCGCTTCGGCACATCGCGGCGTTGACGGGGGGCCTCAGCCGCAAGGCGACGATCCAGCGTCACCTCATGCCGATCATGATCCGGTGGTTCGCCGACGGCGTCGACCCGGACTATGGACTTCTCGCGTTCCGCCGCGTGAGCGAGCGGCTGGGCGATACCCCTTGGTTCCTGCGGATGCTCCGCGACTCCTCCGGGGCCGCCGAGCGGCTCACCCGTGTGCTGTCGGGCTCGCGCTACATCGGCGAGCTGATGGAGTGGATCCCCGAATCGGTCGCGTGGCTCGACGCGGAGGACCAGCTCCGTCCTCGCTCGGGGCTGGCCCTTCAGCAGGAAGCGCGGGCGATCCAGACACGCCACGAGACGATCCGCGAGGCGATGGACGCCGTTCGGGCGCTGCGCAGGCGCGAACTCCTCCGCCTCGCGTTCGGAGCGGTCCTGGGCACGCTCACGATCGAGGAGCTCGCCGATGGGCTGACGACGATCAGCGAGGTCACGATCCAGGCGACACTGCGCGCCGTGCGTCGCGAGGTCGTCCCGCCCGCCGATGAAGCCCTCGACTTCTCGGTGATCGCCATGGGGCGGTTCGGGGGAGCAGAGCTCGGCTTCGGGTCGGATGCCGACGTGCTCTACGTCTACGACGCGAACGGACTCGATCCCCAGCGCGCGAACGACCTCGCCCGCCAGCTCGTCGCCGGTCTTCGCGAGTACTCGGAGGACAACCGCGTTCCCTTCGACCTGGACGCGGACCTGCGCCCTGAGGGACGCAACGGTCCGCTCGTGCGTTCTCTCGACTCCTACGCGGAGTACTACCGGCGCTGGTCGCTCTCGTGGGAGGCGCAAGCGCTCCTGAGGGCACGCGGGGTCGCGGGGAGCGTCAAACTCATCGGGCGTTTCATGGAGCTCGCCGACGACGTGCGATACCCGTCGCAGGTCGCCCTGCAGGACCTCCGCGAGATCAAGCGGATCAAGGCTCGCGTGGAGAGCGAGCGCCTCCCGCAGGGCGTAGACCGGACGCGGCATCTGAAACTCGGTCCGGGAGGTCTCAGTGACGCGGAGTGGCTGGTCCAGCTCCTCCAGCACGCCCACGCCGCGGCGATCCCGGCGCTGCGGACGACCTCGACCATCCAGGCGCTGGAGGCCGCGCGTGATGCGGGACTGGTTCCGGATGCCGCTGCCGAGCGCCTCGCGGCATCCTGGCGTCTTGCCAGCAGGCTCCGCTCGGCGAACACGCTTCTGTCCGGGCAGACGAGCGACGTGCTTCCCACCGACCGCGGAAAGCTCGACGGCATCGGGCGGCTTCTGGAGTACCCGCCGCGCTCGGCGACGATCGTCGAAGAAGAATGGCTGCGCACCGCGCGCCGAGCCCGGCGCGACTTCGAGAAGCTCTTCTACGGCTGAGCGACAGCGTGCGACGGAGCGCACGTTCGGAGCCACGCGATCGTGAGCGCGGCGCCTCCGAGGCCCACGCAGAACCACGTGATGGCCGCGGCGAGTACGCCCGCC
>QFPD01000241.1 GCA_003248845.1 Microbacterium sp.
CGCCGGCCTCCGCGAAACGCGGAGCGTGGGCGCGCGAGCCGGTCGCCCCCGCGGAGAACAGGGCGATGTCGATTCCCGCCGGGTCGGCCGTCGCGACATCCTCGATGATGACGGTCGCTCCGCCGAACTCCACTGCCTGGCCTGCCGAGCGGGCCGTCGCGAAGAGACGGAGCTCACGGATCGGGAACGCGCGCTCCGCGAGAATCTCGCGCATGACCGTGCCGACCTGGCCGGTGGCGCCGACGACGGCGACGGAGAGTCCTGAATCAGAGATACGGGTCATGGCGGATCCTTGCGTGGAGAGGGTTTCGGCGATTCTACCGGGGCCGAGCGCAGGCGATCTGCCGGAGGACGGCGGATGCCTGCCGATTCAGCCTGCATCGGTCGGATCGCCCGCACGGGGGTCACCAGAGGCGCAGCTTCTCGGGGTTGCGGACCACCCAGATCTCCGTGACGCGCTCGCCGTCGGTCGCGAACGACACGACCGAGTCGACCTCACCCGCGACACGCACCAGAATGCCCTCGCCGTCGCCGTGTACCACGGGTTCATACGCTGCGGTCGGGTGCTTGGCGGCGATGCCGAGAAGGAACCGCGCGACCCGATCGGCGCCGCGCACGCTGCGCCGCGCCGCAGAGACGACGCCGCCACCGTCGGAGCGGAGGACGACGTCGGGGTCGAGCGCGCGCACGAGCGCCTCGAGTCGGCCGGTCGCCGCCGCCGCGGAGAACGCCGCGACGACAGCGCGATGGCGCTCGGCCGGGACGGGGACGGCGCGGCGGGACCCCACCTGCGCTCGCGCCGAGGCGCCGAGCTGACGGCATGCCGCCGGTGTGCGATCGACGACCGTCGCGACCTCGGCGTACGGCATCGCGAAGGCGTCGTGGAGGACCAGAACGACCCGCTCCGCGGGGGTCAGGGTCTCCAGCATCAGCAGCAGCGCCGTCGACACGCTTTCCGCGCGTGCACTGACGTCGACGGGATCGGACTGCGCCCCGACCGGCCAGTGATCAGCGGGCACCGGTTCCGGCAGCCAGTCGCCGACGTAGCGTTCTCTCCGGGCTCGCGCGGAACCGAGCATGTCGAGGCAGATCCGCGCCGTCGCGCGCATCAACCACGCGGCGGGTGAGCGAATATCGTCACGCTCCGCCGGATCGAGTCGGAGCAGACGCACGTACGCTTCCTGCACGGCATCCTCCGCATCGGCCATCGTGCCGAGCATCCGGTACGCAGCAGACAACAGCGCGCGGCGATCCGCCGGGTCGATCTCCGCGACGCGCGGACTCTGTGACACCGGCATCCCTTTCGCTGGTCGGTGCTCACATTCTGTCGTGCTGCGTCGTCGGAAAGATGAACCAGGCATCGCAGGACGAGAAGGGACGTACGCATGAGGATCGCCATCGCGGGAGGAACGGGCAATGTGGGACGACTCGTCACGAGGGAGGTCGAACGACGAGGGCACGACGCCGTCGTCCTCGCGCGCTCCGTCGGCGTCGATCTCGCCACGGGGAGCGGACTGGTCGGCATGCTCGACGGCGCCGATGCGGTGATCGATGCGGCGAGCGTCGCGACGATGAGCGCGAAGGATGCCACGGCGTTCTTCCGCGCGGCATCCGGCACACTCCTCGCCGCGGCGGAGCGCGCCGGCGTTCGGCACGCCGTTCTGCTGTCGATCGTCGGCATCGACCGGATCCCGCACGGCTACTACGCCGGCAAGCTCGCCCAGGAGGGGGAATACTCCCGCGCATCGGTCCCCATGTCGGTCGTCCGCGCGACGCAGTTCCACGAGTTCGCCGGTCAGGTGGCCGCACAGGCCAGGGTCGGTCCGCTCCAGCTCGCACCGCGCGCCCGTGTGCAACCGATCGCGGCCGATGCGGTGGCCTCGCACCTCGTCTCCCTCGCGGAAGGCGATCCGCAGGGGCGAAGCACCGACATCGCCGGGCCGCAGGAGGAACAGCTCTCGAGGATGGTGCGGGAGTGGGAGCGCCACGCCGGCCACCGCCGACCGGTGCTCCCCGTCGACATCCCGTCCGCGCAGATGCGGGGCATGCGACGCGGGCTCGCGCTCCCCGGCCCGGACGCGCTCATCCTCGGCCCTCGCTTCGCCGACTGGCTCAGTCGGCGGTAACGGAACAGAAGCGCTATCAGCGACCGGTGCCGGCGTGCACGACGGCCTCGACCTCGGCATCCAGGCCGAACGCCGTGTGCACGACGCGCGCCGCCTGGGCGAGATCGTCGCCGCGGAGGACCACGGAGATCCGGATCTCGGACGTCGAGATCATCTCGATGTTCACGCCCGCCGTCGAGAGCGCCTCGAAGAGGGTCGCCGAGACGCCGGAGTGGGTGCGCATGCCGGCACCCACGACCGACAGCTTGCCGATCTGGTCGTCGTGTACGAGGCTCTCGAAGCCGATGCCGGCCTGCTCGGAGGCGAGGGCTCGCAGAGCCGTCGCAGCATCCGACTTGGGCAGAGTGAAGGAGATGTCGGTGCGCCCGGTCGCCGCCGCGGACACGTTCTGGACGATCATGTCGACGTTGGCGCCCGACTTGGCGACAACCGTGAAGATCTCGGCCGCTTTGCCCGGGACATCGGGCACGCCGATCACGGTGATCTTCGCCTGACCGAGGGCGGTGGCGACACCTGCGACGATGGGCTCTTCCATGGGGGACTCCTCTGTGCTGTCGGGAGCGAGGCTTTCGGGAACCGTCATGCCGGGGCCCAGCACGAACGTGCCGCGGCCGGAGCTGAACGTGGAGCGGGCGTTGATCATCACTCCGTGGCGGCGCGCGTACTCGACCGCGCGGATGTACAGCACCTTGGCCCCGTTGGCGGCGAGCTCGAGCATCTCTTCCGCCGAGACGACATCGAGCTTGCGGGCCTTCGGCACGACGCGCGGGTCGGCGGTGAAGATCCCGTCGACGTCGCTGTAGATCTCGCAGACGTCGGCCTGGAGCGCGGCGGCGAGGGCGACGGCGGTCGTGTCCGAGCCACCGCGGCCGAGCGTCGTGATGTCGCGGGTATCGCGGTTGAACCCCTGGAATCCTGCGACGATGACGATCGCGCCTTCGTCGAGCGCTTCGCGCAGCCGCACGGGGGTGACGTCCACGATGCGTGCCGACCCGTGGTCAGCGGTCGTGATCATCCCGGCCTGGCTGCCGGTGAAGGAGCGTGCCTCGAAGCCCATCGAGTGGATCGCCATCGCGAGGAGCGCCATGGAGATGCGCTCGCCCGAGCTCAGCAGAATGTCCAGTTCACGCGGCGCGGGGATCGGCGCCACCTGCGCGGCGAGGTCGATGAGCTCGTCGGTCGTGTCACCCATCGCCGAGACCGCGACGACGACGTCGTGCCCGGCGCGCCGGGCGTCGACGATGCGCTTGGCGACGCGCTTGATGCTCTCCGCATCGGCGACGGAGGACCCGCCGTACTTCTGGACGATCAGCGCCACGTGTGGAACTCCGCGTAGGTCGGTGGTGGTGTGAAGCGGTAGGGGGATGCCACGCCGCTCGCCGGGCGCATCGGCGCCCTCGCCTATTGTAGAGAGCGGCGGATGCCCGTCCGGCCATGTGACGCCGGCCCACCGCGCTACGATGCGGCCATGGATGCCCTCGACACCTGGCACGAGTTCAACGTCGCGATGCTCGGCGCGACAGCGGCCCTCGCAGGTCTCGTCATCGTCGCGGCGAGCGTCAACATCACGGTGATCATCGCCGCGCCCGCCCTCACCTCGCGTCTCGCATCCGCGATCGCGGGGCTCGTCCTCGCGATCGTGGTGTGCGCGGTGGGGCTCATCCCCGCTCTGACCGCCCCGGCGTTCGGGATCGCGGTCGTCGCATCGAGCCTCG
>QFPD01000420.1 GCA_003248845.1 Microbacterium sp.
AAGACCGGGCTCGCCTACAGCGACGATCCGGACATCCGCTGGCGCATCGCCGAGATGGCGCTCGCCTACGACGCGCTCCTTCCCCAGATCGCCGCGCTGGCCGCCGACGTCGATGCGCGGGCGGACCACGGTGCGCTGTGGTTCGCGAAGCTGTCGGGTCTCAAGCACCGCGCCGTCGTCGCGGCGAAGCAGGTCGTCGACGAGGCCATGCTGGTCGCGGGCGGGTCGTCGTACTTCACGCGGTCGGAACTGTCGCGCCTCTACCGCGACGTGCTCGCCGGCATGTTCCACCCCTCCGACCCCGAGTCGGCGCACTCGACCGTGGCCGCCGCGTGGCTCGGGCCCGTCGCCGGCTGACGGAAGACAGGGCGCCGGAGTGACGCGGTGCCAGACCGAGCCGCAACTGCAAGGGATCGCGACGGACGCGCCGCACCGAACGGCATCCGCTCGGCGTGTCGCCTACGATCCCTTGCAGTTGCGCACGACCCACGGCGCATCGCTCCCGCGCGCGACGTCAGCGGGTGTCGAAGTCGTAGGCCTTCAGGAGTTCCGCGACCGCCTGGTCGCGTTCGGCGCCGCCTTCGGAGAACATGTGCGCGACGTGGGTGCGCAGGTGGTTCTCGACGAGGAGTTTGTCGAGGGATGCCAGTGCCTTCTGGATCGCACGGGACTGGGCGATGATGTCCATGCAGTAGTCCTCGTTCTCGATCATCTTCGCGAGCCCCCGCACCTGGCCTTCGATGATGGCCGTGCGGTGGCGGGCGCGCTTCTTGATGTCGTCGATCACGCCGCCAGAATACGCCTCGCGCAGCGGACGGATCCCGGCCCGGGCGAAGGGTGCATGTCAGACTTGCCCCATGCCCCGCACCCCCACAGCGCTCCTCAGCCCCGCCGATCAGGAGCGGCGGCGGTCGCTCCGGGTCATGAAGGGTGTCGCGCTCGGGGCACTCGTGTTCATGGCGGTGCTGTTCGTCGTCGCATTCGTCACGCAGGAGCGCATCCCCGCGA
>QFPD01000242.1 GCA_003248845.1 Microbacterium sp.
CCTTGAGTCCGAGAGCTGACGGCCGCCGGATCGACTCCGGGATGCCACGGATCGCCGTCATCGGCTCGGGGAGCTGGGGGACGACGTTCGGCAAGGTCCTCGCCGACGGCGGGGCGCACGTCGTCATGTGGGCGCGCCGCGCGGAGCTCGCCCACGAGATCCAGGAGGGGCACCGGAACAGCGAGTATCTGCCCGGCATCAACCTTCCGCGCAACATGTCGGCGACGACGCACCTCTCGGAGGCCCTCGACCGAGCGTCGCAGGTGTACCTCGCGATCTCCAGCCAGGCCCTGCGCCAGAACCTCAAGGCGGTGCGCCCGCTCGTCTCGAGCGGTGATGCGCCGGTCGTCTCACTCATGAAGGGCGTCGAGAAGCGCTCCGGGCTGCGGATGAGCCAGGTCATCGAGCAGGAGCTGCATTGCGACCCGGACCGCATCGCCGTGGCATCCGGCCCGAACCTCGCCCTCGAGATCGCGCGGGAGCAGCCGACGGCCGCGGTCATCTCCTCGACGAGCCGAGAGACGGCCGAAGCGGTCGCTCTCCGGGCGCGGAACGGCTACTTCCGCACGTTCGTGAACACCGATGTCATCGGCACCGAGTTCGGCGGAGTGCTGAAGAACCTCATCGCGGTCGCCATCGGCATCGTCGACGGCGTCGGCTACGGCGAGAACACGAAGGCCTCCATCATCACCCGCGGACTCGTGGAGATGACCGACTTCGCCGTCGCCTACGGTGCGCAGCCCGAGACGCTCCAGGGTCTCGCCGGGCTCGGCGATCTGATTGCGACGTGCCAATCGCCGCTCAGTCGCAACAACACGGCGGGGCGTCTGCTCGGCCAGGGATACAGCTTCCAGGACGTCGTGAAGCAGATGAACCAGACGGCGGAGGGGCTCGCATCGGTCGCGCCCGTTCTGCAGCTCGCACGTGACGCGGGGGTGCAGATGCCCATCGTCGAGCAGGTGAAGATGGTGCTCGACGGCACGATGAATCCCCGCGATATCGCTCCACATCTGACGACCGACGACGACAAGCCCGCGGGCGAAAGGACCGAGAATGGACAAAGCGGTGGTGGCGGTGCTCTTCGGCGGTCGCTCCAGCGAGCACTCGATCAGTTCCGCAACGGCCGGGGGCGTCCTGCGGGCGATTGACCGCGAACGGTTCGACGTCATCCCGATCGGCATCACGCGCGACGGTGCGTACGTGCTCGAAGACGACGACCCGGACAAGTTCGCCCTCGACCCGGGGCACCTTCCGGAGGTCGTCGACAACGGCACGCGGATCCTGTGGCCCGATTCCGCGCGATCCCGCGAGCTGCGGGTCGCCGACGCCGACGGCATCCGCTCGCTGGGTGACATCGACGTGGTCTTCCCGATCCTGCACGGTCGGTTCGGCGAGGACGGCACGATTCAGGGCTTCCTCGAGCTGCTCGATCTGCCGTACGTCGGCGCCGGACTGCTCATGTCGGCCATCGGCATGGACAAGCACACGACGAAGCAGGTGCTGCGCTCGGCGGGTGTTCCGGTCGTGCCGTGGGTCACGCTCACGCGCGGCGATCTCGCCCGTGATCGGGCCTACGCAGACCGTCGTCTTCATGCCTTGGGGCTTCCGGTCTTCGTCAAGCCCGCTCGCGCCGGGTCCAGCGTCGGCGTCTCCAAGGTGTCGGCGTGGGACGAGCTGGATGCCGCGCTGGAGACCGCCTTCGCCGAGGACCGCACAGTGCTCGTCGAGCAGGCCGTCGTCGGTCGGGAGGTCGAGTGCGGCGTGCTGCAGGGCCGTGCCGGCAGCGAGCCGCGGGTGAGCGTCGCCGGCGAGATCGTCATCACGGGCCGAGACTTCTACGACTTCGACGCGAAGTATTTGGGTGCGCCGGGCATCGACCTCGTCTGCCCGGCCGAGCTCGCACCCGGTGAGCTCGCCGAGATGCAGCGCATCGCCGCCCGGGCCTTCGAGGCGGTCGGTGGGGAGGGCCTCTCCCGGGTCGACTTCTTCTTCACAGGCACCGAGTTCTTCGTCAACGAGGTGAACACGATGCCGGGCTTCACGCCGATCTCGATGTTCCCGACGTGCTGGATCGCGTCGGGTCTCAGCTACCCCGACCTCATCACAGAGCTCGTCGAGCTCGCGCTCGAGCGCTGATCGGCTAGGACGCGGGGCGGTTCGTGCAGGTCGCGCCCGTCGTCGGCAGCTGGCCGACCGCGGGTCCGAGGTCGGTCAAGACCTGCGATCCCGACACCTCGTCGTAGTCGAGGTAGACCTCGACGGCGGGGGAGCGCCCGAAAGTCGTGAACCGATAGTGCGGGGCATCGGAGTCGTCGATGAGCCAGTCGACGCCGGCACGGGTGTCGCACGGCAGAGTGGAGGGGCCGCGTTCGGCGACGCCGCAGGTCACGAGGACGGTCGCCGGGTCACCCCAGGCTCCGGTCGCCTGTGCGTCCGTCCAACGCCGTGACTGGCCGTCGACACTGTCGGGGAGGCGAACGGTCACGGCGGCGCAGGCCGGGTCGTTCGCAGCTTTCGCGGGCGTCATCGAGACGGTCGACGAGCAGCCGGCGAGAAGCGCGGCGACCGCCGCGACCACGAGGACGAGGGCGGGCACGCGCGGTCGGGACACTCCACCAGGCTACCGTGGAGGGATGGACGCAGAGCACGCCGCATCGCCCGACGAGACGGTCGGTGCCCTCGGCGAGAAGGCCGTACTGGCGCGCGTGCTGGCCGCGCTGCACGGCTCGTCGCGTGCTCTCGTCGGGCCGGGCGACGATGCGGCGGTGCTCTCCGCGCCCGGGGGACGCGTCGTCGTCTCGACCGACACCCTCGTGCACGGACCGGACTTCCGGCTCGCGTGGTCGAGCGGCTACGACCTCGGCTGGAAGGCGGCGGCCGTCAATCTCGCCGACATCGCCGCAATGGGAGCGGCTCCGACGGCGCTGTTCGTCGCGCTCGCGCTCCCCGATGCCACATCGGTGTCGTTCGTGGCGGACCTCGCGCGCGGCCTCCGGGAGGCGTGCGACGCGCTCGCACCGGGCTGCGGCGTCGAGGGGGGCGACCTCACGGCATCCGATGTCTTGACGATCGCCGTGACGGCGATCGGCGTGCCGCAGGGTGCCGAGCCCGTGCTGCGGTCGGGGGCGCGCCCGGGTGACGTCGTCGCCGTCGCGGGTGACCTCGGCGCGGCCGCCCGGGGACTCGCGCTCCTCTTCGGCCGGTTCCGCGACGACGCCGGGATGCCGATGCCGGTCGTCCCCGATGTGCTCACAGCTGCGGAGCGCGACGACCTCGCCGCGCAACTGCGGCCCGCCCCGCCCATCGGTCTCGGACCCGTGGCGGCGCACGCGGGTGCGACCGCGATGATGGACGTCTCCGACGGTCTGCTGCTGGATGCCACGCGCCTCGCCGACGCCTCGGCGGTGACGATCGAGCTCGACGGGGGCCTCGACGACGACGCGCTGCGCGGGGGAGAGGACCACGCTCTGCTCGCGTGCTTCCCGCGCGACCGGGCGCTGCCGACCGGGTTCGCGGCGATCGGGCGCGTCCTCGCCCGCGGAGTGGTGCCCGTCACGATCGCAGGGGTGCCGGTCTCGGGGCACCTCGGCTGGGACCCGCACCACGACTGGGACGCCGGGCGCGGCTGAGCGGCGCCGAGGCGCGTTCGTCAGTCCGCGCTGTGCAGCCACCACAGCGTCGTGTCGCCGTAGCGTTTCGAGCGATCGAGGGCGAGCCCCACGGGCAGGGACGGCTCGCCGGAGCGCGTCGCGCGTTCGACGACCACCGTGGCCTCGTCCTGCGGGTCGCCC
>QFPD01000243.1 GCA_003248845.1 Microbacterium sp.
ACCTGAAGGATGTCGTGTTCGGTACCCACCGCGACCTCGAGGTCGACACGGCCGTTCTCTGCGAGACGTGCCAGGGCTCGTGCTGCCAGCCGGGCACCCAGCCGGTGACGTGCGACATCTGCCACGGATCCGGTCAGGTGCAGCGCACGGTGCGGAGCCTGCTCGGCAACGTCGTCACGTCGCAGCCGTGCACGACGTGCCAGGGCTACGGCACCACGATCCCTTATCCCTGCGCGACCTGCCAGGGGCAGGGGCGGGTGCGCGCCCGCCGCACGGTGTCCGTCGACATCCCGGGCGGCGTCGAGACGGGGCTGCGGCTGCAGCTGCCGGGCTCGGGAGAGGTGGGGCCCGCCGGCGGCCCCCACGGCGACCTGTACCTCGAGGTCACGGTCGCACACGACGAGGTGTTCAGCCGGGAGGGCGACGACATCCTCGCGACGCTCGAGGTGTCGATGCCCGACGCGATCCTCGGAGCAAGGACGACGATCACCTCGCTCGACGGGGACGTGGACCTCGAGGTGCGCGCCGGCGTGCAGTCGGGCGACGTCCTGACGATCAAGGGGCGGGGCATCACACCGCTGAGAGGTGGCACCCGCGGTGACCTGCGGGTCGGCGTGCAGGTCGTGACCCCGACGAAGCTCGGACCCAAGGAGCGCGCGCTCATCGAGGACTTCGCGAAGAAGACGAAGGCGCCCGCGCCTCAGCTCGCGCAGTTCCACCAGGGACTGTTCGCCAAACTCCGCGACAAGTTCCGGGGCTGAGAGCGAGGCTTCCATGGCACTGCACTTCCTCGTCGACGACGTCGCGGCCGGCGACTCGATCACGCTGACCGGTGCGGAGGCGCACCACGCGGCGGTCGTGCGGCGTGTGCGCGTGGGCGAGGAGGTGACCGTCGGCGACGGGCGCGGCGTCTGGCTCGTCGGCCAGGTCGAGGACGTCGCGCCGAAACGCGTCACGGTGCGGGTCATCGCGCGGCGCGAGATCGCGGCCGCCTCCCCTCGCCTCGTCCTCGTCCAAGCTCTCGCGAAGGGAGATCGGGATGAGCTCGCTGTCCAGGCGGCGACCGAGCTCGGCGTCGACGAGGTCGTACCGTGGCAGGCGGCGCGAAGCGTCTCGCGATGGACCGGCGACAAGATCGCGAAGGGCCTCGCGCGCTGGTCGACGATCGTGCGCGAGGCGGCGAAGCAGGCGCATCGGGCCTGGGTGCCGCCCGTGACCGCCCCCGTGACGACCGCGCAGCTCGCCGCCCGGGGCGGCGCCCGGCTGCTCGTGCTGGAGCCGACGGCATCCCTCCCGCTGTCACGAGTCGTGGTGGATGCCGACGACCCCCGAGAACTCGTCCTCGTCGTCGGTCCCGAGGGGGGCATCGCCCCCGAGGAGCTCGACGCACTCGCCGCATCGGGTGCCGAGCTCGTGCGACTCGGGGACACGGTGCTGCGCACATCGACCGCAGGCCCCGCAGCCCTCGCCCTGCTGAACGCCCGCCTCGAGCGCTGGTGAGGCTTCCTCGCCGAGACGCGCTCCCGGCGCCCGGCCCCGCCGATATCGTGTGCGGCCCGGGCACCCCGACCGGGTCTCACCCGCGCGCCATAGACTGGACGACATGAGCGAGCCGTCGATCTTCACTCGGATCCTCGAGGGTGAGATTCCCTCGGAGATCATCGCCGAGACAGAGAACGTCTTCGCGATCCGCGACATCGCGCCCCAGGCACCCGTGCACCTGCTCGTGATCCCGAAGGACGCGCAGTACCGCAACGTCGTCGAGCTCGCCGCGGGCGACTCGGCCCTTCTCACCGAGATGATCGGCCTCGCGAACTCGCTCGCCGCGGAGCACGGCGACGGCGACTTCCGCCTCGTCTTCAACACCGGTGCCGGTGCGGGGCAGACGGTGTTCCACGTGCACGCGCACGTCCTCTCCGGCGGCCTGGAGGAAGGGAGACTCGGTGGCTGACGATCGCGACGTCACCGAGACCATCTACGCCGACGGCGTCGCGATGGTGCAGCTGCTCGGCCCGCAGGATCGCCTCCTTCGCGTCGTCGAGCGCGAGCACCGTGACGTCCAGGTGCACGTGCGCGGCAACGAGATCACACTCAGCGGATCAGCCGATGCCGTCGCCCGGGCCCGCGCGCTCGTCGATGAGCTCATCGCTCTCTCCCGCACCGGTCAGGGGCTCGATCCTTCCGATGTGGTCTCGAGTGACCGGATCCTCCGGACGGAAGGCGGTCCGCGTCCGTCCGAGGTGCTCGGCGAGGCGATCCTGTCCTCCCGGGGCCGCGTCATCCGGCCGAAGACGCTCGGCCAGAAGGCGTACGTCGACGCCATCGACGAGAACACGATCACGTTCGGCATCGGCCCCGCGGGGACGGGCAAGACCTACCTCGCGATGGCGAAGGCCGTGCAGGCCCTGCAGCGCAAAGAAGTCAGCCGCATCATCCTCAGTCGGCCCGCCATCGAGGCGGGGGAGCGCCTGGGATTCCTGCCCGGCACCCTCACCGACAAGATCGACCCGTACCTGCGCCCCCTCTACGACGCCCTTAACGAGATGATGGACCCCGAGATCGTGCCGAAGCTCATGGCATCGGGCACCATCGAGGTCGCGCCGCTCGCGTACATGCGCGGCCGCACGCTCAACGACTCGTTCGTCGTGCTCGATGAGGCGCAGAACACGACACCCGAGCAGATGAAGATGTTCCTCACCCGGCTCGGCTTCGGCACGCGCATGGTCGTCACGGGCGACATCACGCAGATCGACCTCCCGCAGGGGGCATCGGGGCTCCGCCTCGTGACGCGTGTCCTGAAGGGCATCGAGGACATCCAGTTCAGCTATCTGACGAGCGACGACGTCGTGCGGCACACCCTCGTCGGACGCATCGTCGACGCCTATACCGAGTACGACGAGCAGCGCCTCGCGTCGCGGCGCGAACGCGACGAGGCGGCGGCATTCGTGGCATCCAAGGATCCCGGGAATCGCGCCGAGCGTCGCGGACACACCTCGCGACCCGGCGGACCCCGAGACCATCTCCCCAAGCGAGGCCTGTCATGACGATCGAGATCACCAATGAGTCCGGCGTGGACGTCGACGAGACAGTGCTCCTGCGCCTGACCGAGCACAATCTCGCCGAGCTCAACGTGAGCGCGGACGCCGACGTCGCGATCCTCCTCGTCGACGAGGGTGCCATGGAGGCACTGCACGTGCAGTGGATGGACGAGCCGGGGCCGACCGATGTGCTGAGCTTCCCCATGGACGAGCTGCGCCCGGGCACGCAGGAGCAGCCGACGCCCCCGGGCCTCCTCGGCGACATCGTGCTGTGTCCGCAGGTCGCCGAGACGCAGGCGCAGGCGGCGAAGCACTCGACGCTCGATGAGCTGATCCTCCTGACGACCCACGGCACGCTGCACCTGCTGGGCTTCGACCACGCCGAACCGGCCGAAGAGCGCGAGATGTTCGGGCTGCAGCGCGAACTGATCGCCTCGTTCCAGGCGACCGAGCGTCGACGACGCGCATGACCGCGACGCTGCTCCTCGTGGCCGCGGCGTTGCTCGTCGGCCTCGGCGGCCTGATGGCGGCCCTCGACGCGGCCCTCGGGGTGACGGGGCGCAGTGACCTCATCGACTCCGCCGCGACCGGCCGCAACGGCGCGGCTCTCCTCCGCATCGCGGCCGACCCCGAGGCGCACGGGAATGCGGTCGTCTTCATCCGCATCCTCGCCGAGACGACGGCCGCGGTGCTCGTCACCGCCGCGTTCACGTCGTTGTTCGACAGCATCTGGTGGGCGATGCTCGCCGCGG
>QFPD01000244.1 GCA_003248845.1 Microbacterium sp.
GGCACCTCGACGCGGTAGGTCGCGACGAGTCGCTGGAATCGCTCCTTCGCCGCATCGAGCGCCGCATCATCGATGTCGTACGCGATCACCGGGAAGCCGTTGTAGGCGGTCTGGAACGCGATCTGCGATCCGAGAACGCCCGTGCCGAGCACGGCGACGGTGGTGATGTCACTCATGATCTTCTCCTTCTGGCGGGGTGCCGCCTTCGTGTGCACTTGCGTGCCGTCGCGGCGGGGTGGCCGCGTGCGCGGGGGCCTCTGTCCGGGCGCCGGCGATGATCTGCGCGACCTGGGCGCGCAGCTGATCGGCGTCGTGCCCGAGCCCGAGGCTCGGCTGGACGAGGAAGATGTGCGTCGCCGCGAAGATCGATCGCGCAGCGACGCGAGCAGGACCGTCGGCCGCGAGCGGTGCGATGATCTCGCCGATGCGCGCTTCGAGGTCGTCGATCACACGCAGGCCTTCGCGGCGATAGCGGCCGACGCTGCTCCCGCCTTCGCCGCCGCCTTCGCCGCGGCCGCCGAACATGAGCTCGCGCTGATACACGGCGGTGTCGTGCGGCGTCCGCGCCGCCGACCGGAGGAGGGGCGCGAGGAGCGCCGCGACGGCATCGACGGGGTCGGGGACCGATGCCGCGTCGCGCGCCCCCTCGTCGACCGCCGCTGCGATGCGCTCGTTGAGCACGGCAAGAAGCAGCTCCGCTTTGCTGTCGGCGTAGCGGAACACCGTGCCGGCGGCGACGTCGGCACGGTCCGCGATCTGCTGGGTCGTGACGCCCGCGTATCCGTGCTCGTCGAAGAGCTCGGCGGCAGCGCTCAGAATGCGCCGGCTCTTATCGACCATGTTCCGCTCACGACGCGGGAGGGATTCGCTCACATACTGATTGTACTCATTAATGAGTGCACTCAGTCCGAGGGGCGAGGATCAGCGCATCGACGCGGCGCTCAGATCGCCTTCCCGGTACCAGGTGTCGACGTAGGGCGGGTTCTGCGTGACGAAGAGCCGGTCGTAGGCGGTGTTGTCGAGGTTCACCTCAGCCCCGGCATCCGTCGTGATCGGCATGGACGAACTCACGCCCTTCGGGCAGTAGTAGGCGACGAAACCTCCGTCGAAGCCGATGAGGACCGTCAGGCAGGGGGCGCCCTCGTCGTCTCCGGCGTCCCGGACCGTCGCGCCGTCTGTCGCGCTGCCGGATTCGATCGTCAGGCACGTGGCCGGATCGGCGGCGCGACACCACGTGCCGTCGAGGTCGGCCGCGCTCGGAGCGGAGGTCGCCGCAGCGGCGGGCGACGACGAGACGGCGGCGGAATGGGTCGGCGAGACCGCCGTGGCGCGCGGCGCTCTCGCCGACGCCGTCTGCTCGGGCGCGCCGGGTGCGCACGCGGCGAGAGCGAGGGCGAGGAGGGCGGCGGCGAGCGGTGCTGCCGCGGATGTTCGACCAAGACGCATGCGCGCGACGATAGTCCCCTGACGCGGGAGCGCATCACCCCCTTGTCCCCCGTCGCCGATCGTGCGACACGCAGCGCCGCTGGGGCGTGCGCTCAGCCCTCCGCGCCACCCGTGATGACATCGATCAGCAGCGCCGTCGCGCGCGCGTAGCCCGCCACGCCCTCGCCGATCACGTGGACGGCGGCGACGTCGTGCACGTAGGAGTGATGACGGAACTCCTCGCGCTCGTAGACGTTCGAGATGTGCACCTCGGCGACGGGCAGAGCGACCCCCGAGAGCGCGTCGCGCAGCACGACGGATGTGTGCGTCAGACCTCCCGGGTTGATGACGATTCCCGCGCAGGTCGTCCGCGCGGCGTGGATGGCGTCGAGCAGCACGCCTTCGTGATTGCTCTGCACGGCCGTCACCTCGAAGCCGAGCGCGGCGGCGGCCTCCGTGACCGACTTCTCGACGTCGGCGAGCGTGTCGTGCCCGTAGGTCGCGGGCTCGCGGATGCCGAGCAGATTGAGGTTGGGCCCGTTGACGAGCAGGAGGCGGCGCGGGATGGTCACGGTCGGCACCCTATCAGCGCCCCGCCTGCGCCTGCGGCGCGGAACGTGTGGCGGCGACGAGCGCGCGCCCGCGCACTGGAGCGCGTTCAGGCGGCGGCGACCTCTTGGTACGCGGCGAAGAGAAGGGACTCATCGGGCGCCTGCAGCACCGTGGGCTTACCGATCTCATCGAGAACGATGAAGCGCAGCATGGAGCCGCGGGTCTTCTTGTCGCGCTGCATCGTGGCGAGCAGCTGCGAGAACGCACCGGCGCGATAGCTCGTCGGAAGTCCGAGCTTCTCGAGGATGTCGCGGTGACGCTGCGCCGAAGCATCCGAGAGGCGCCCGGCGAGGCGGGAGAGCTCCGCCGCGAAGAGCATGCCGATCGAGATCGCCGCACCGTGGCGCCACTGATAGCGCTCCGCGTGCTCGATGGCGTGGCCGAGCGTGTGCCCGTAGTTGAGCACCTCGCGCAGTCCCGCTTCGCGCAGGTCCTCACCCACGACGCGCGCCTTCATCTCGATCGCGAGCTCGATGCAGCGACGGAACGCCGGTGTGCGCGGATCGACGGCCGCCTCGGGATCGGCCTCGATCAGATCGAGGATCTCGGGGTACCAGATGAAACCGGCCTTCACGACTTCGGCGAATCCCGCGACGCGCTCGTTGCGGCTGAGCGAGTCGAGCAGGTCCAGATCGCAGATCACCGCGCGCGGCGGCCAGAATGCGCCGACGAGGTTCTTGCCCTCGTTGGTGTTGATCCCGGTCTTGCCGCCGACCGCGGCATCCACCATCGCGAGCACCGTCGTCGGCACCTGGACGACGGCGACGCCGCGCAGCCACGTTGCGGCGACGAAGCCGGCCAGGTCCGTGACCGCTCCCCCGCCGAAGCCCACCACGGCGTCGGTGCGGGTGAAGTCGGCCTGCCCCATGACCTGCCAGCAGAACGCCGCGACCTCGACCCGCTTACCGGACTCGGCGTCGGGGATCTCGGCGAGGAGCACCTGCCGCTCGCCCGTGGCGACGAGGCTGTCGCGCAACGCGGTCGCCTGCGTGGTCAGCGTCGGCGGGTGCACCACGAGGATCTTGCGCGCCGCTTCCGGGAGCGCAGCGGCGACGTCGCCGAGGATGCCCCGGCCGACGCGCACCTCGTAGGGGGCGTCGCCCTCGACGCGGATGATCGTGGTGTCGCTCACGAGTGCTCTCCTTCGTTGACGTCCCGACCGTCGTGACCGACCCACTGCACGATTCGGGCGACGATGTCGGCCAGCGGACCGCTCGACGCGTCGAGGGCGAGATCGGCCGCCTCCTCGTACAGCGCCCGGCGCTCCTCGTAGATGCGGGTCCAGCGCGCCACCGGATCTTCACCGGCCAGCAGCGGACGATCGGTCCCGCCGATGCGCGAACCGACGACGTGCGGCTGCACCGTCAGGAGCACGACGCGGTGGGCGCGCAGATCCGCCCGGGTGTCGGCATCGAGGACGGCCCCACCGCCCAGAGCGACGACACCCCCGGATGCCAGCGCTTCGCGCACCGCAGCACGTTCGAGCGCGCGGAAATGCCGCTCACCGTGGACCGCGAACAGTTCAGAAATCGGGCCATGGTCGCGGACGACGATCTTGTCGGTGTCGGCGAACGGCCGGTGGAGGGCACGCGCGACACGCCGACCGACGCTCGGCTTGCCCGCCCCCATCGGCCCGATGAGGACGATCGCGCGCTCGGTCATCCGAGCGCGTCGTCGCTGTCCGACGCGCTCTTGAGCGCCGCGGGAATCGTCGCGAGGTAGGACTCCAGATTCCGC
>QFPD01000245.1 GCA_003248845.1 Microbacterium sp.
CCAGCGCCGACGACGTTGAGAATGAAAGCCATGTACGGGATGCCGAAGACGAATGGGATCGCGCTGGCGAGGATGAATCCGGCGAAGGCGAGGAGGGGCTTGCGGTCCCATGCGCGCTCCGCGAACCAGCCCGCCACGGACGCGGCGACGACGAACCCAATGATGTAGCCGAAGCTCGGTTTGGCGACGGCGAGGAACCCGCCGGTGAAGCCGGCGAAGACGGGAAGGCCGGCCAGACCCGCGAAGAGATAGGTGGCGAGCGCGGCGGCGCCACGGCGCGCGCCGAGCGCGGCACCCACCACGACGACAGCAAGAGTCTGCCCCGTGACCGGAACCGGCCACAGCGGCACTTCGACCTGGGCGAGAGCGGCGACGACCGCCGCACCGGCGACGACGAGGCCGGCGTCGAGCGCGACGGCGCGAGCACGGTCGGAGGGGCGGGCGATGAGATCGGCCAGCACGGGGCGGCGGGCGGGAACGGCGAGGGACATGGGGGCTCCTTGGGGAGGGGACTCTGCGTCGGCTTCGGCACACGCGGCCGGGTTGCGATTCAGCCTAGGGGCGCAGCCGCCGCAATTTTTGGACGCCGTGCACTGAAGTTGCCGCACGGTCTTGTGGACTCACCTGCACGGCACGGCCGGCGACTGTGGGCTCGTCGACCCCGGTAGACTGAGAGGCTGGCCCGCTTCGCGGCCACACCCTCCCGCCGAAGAATGGACGTCTGCTGTGCTCGCCGTGCACGACCTCGAAATCCGCGTGGGCGCGCGCACCCTCATGTCGGAGGTGTCGTTCCGCGTCTCCGACGGCGACAAGATCGGTCTCGTCGGGCGCAACGGCGCGGGCAAGACGACGCTGACCAAGGTCCTGGCGGGCGACCTCATTCCCGCCGACGGCAAGGTGGAGCGCTCCGGGGAACTCGGCTACCTCCCGCAGGACCCCCGGTCGGGTGACCCCGAAATGCTCGCCCGCACCCGGATCCTCGACGCCCGCGGGCTCGGCACTCTCGCGCTGCAGATGCACGAGGCGTCACTGCAGATGGGGGATGCCGATGAGAAGGTCGCCGCGAAGGCGATGCGCCGCTACGGCAACCTCACGGAGCGATTCGAGGCGCTCGGCGGCTACGCGGCGGAGGCGGAGGCGGCATCCATCGCCCACAACCTGTCGCTTCCCGACCGCATCCTCGACCAGCCGCTGAAGACGCTCTCGGGCGGTCAGCGCCGACGCATCGAGCTCGCGCGGATCCTCTTCTCCGACGCGCAGACGATGATCCTCGACGAGCCGACGAACCACCTCGACGCGGACAGCGTCGTGTGGCTGCGCGAGTTCCTGAAGAACTACAAGGGCGGGCTGATCGTGATCAGCCACGATGTGGAACTCGTCGGCGAGACCGTCAATCGCGTCTTCTACCTCGACGCGATGCGACAGGTCATCGACACCTACAACATGAACTGGAAGAACTACCTGCGCCAGCGGGTGGCCGATGAGGAGCGTCGCAAGAAGGAGCGCGCCAACATCGAGAAGAAGGCCACCGCACTGCAGCTGCAAGCCGCGCGGTTCGGGGCCAAGGCATCCAAGGCTGCCGCCGCACACCAGATGGTGGCGCGCGCCGAGAAGATGCTTTCGGGCCTCGAGGAGGTGCGTCAGGAGGACCGCGTCGCGAAGCTCCGCTTCCCCAAGCCGGCGCCCTGCGGCAAGACGCCGCTCATGGCGAAGAATCTCTCCAAGTCGTACGGATCGCTGGAGATCTTCACCGACGTCGACCTCGCGATCGATCGCGGCTCGAAGGTCGTCGTGCTCGGTCTCAACGGCGCCGGCAAGACGACACTCCTGCGCATTCTCGCCGGCGTCGACAAGCCCGACACCGGAGAGCTCGAGCCGGGCCACGGTCTGAAGATCGGCTACTACGCGCAGGAGCACGAAAACCTCGACGTCAACCGATCGGTGCTGGAGAACATGATGTCGGCGGCTCCCGACATCAACGCGACCGAAGCGCGCAAGGTGCTGGGCTCGTTCCTGTTCACGGGCGACGACGTGCTGAAGCCCGCAGGAGTCCTCTCCGGCGGGGAGAAGACGCGACTCTCGCTCGCGACGCTCGTCGTCTCGAGCGCCAACATGCTGCTCCTCGATGAGCCGACGAACAACCTCGACCCGGCATCGCGCGAAGAGATCCTGGGCGCACTCGCGCACTACGAGGGTGCGGTGGTTCTCGTCTCGCACGACTCGGGTGCCGTGCAGGCGTTGAACCCCGAGCGCGTGCTCATCCTGCCCGACGGTGTCGAGGACATCTGGGGCCGCGACTACGTCGATCTCATCGAACTGGCGTGACGCGCTGCCGCGGACTCGGAGAGAGCCGTGTCGGCGGCTCAGCGCGGACTGACCTCGTCGAGGAGGGCATCCTCCTCGGCCATGTCGCGGTCCTTCGGGCGCGGTTCCCCGCGGCGGCGGCGTCGCGGCGCGGATTCTCGTGCGGCGGATGCCGCGGGCGGGGCCGCGCTCGGATCGCCGGCCGAGACCGCGGCGGCCTCCGCGGCATCCTGCGCGTCCTCGCGCCGATGACGGAGCTCGGTGCGGATCATGTACCAGATGAAGACGAACCCCATCACCGCGAACAGGATCCACTGGATCGCATACGAGAGGTGCGGACCGGGGTCTTCGGACGGCGACTCGAGCGCGTTCGGGACGGTGGCGGGCGCGGGATCCTCCGAGGCCATGAGGCCGTAGGCAGCCGTGACCACACCGCTGAGGCCGGTCTGCTCGGCGATGAGCGGCAGATTGATCGTCGGCACCTGTCCATCCGGCGCCGACTGCGTGGCGTTGCGCAGGGGCTCGCCGGGCATGAGACGCGCGACGACGGTCACGGTGCCGGTGGGCGGGGCGGGCACCTCATCCGGCTCGGGCTGATCATTGCCCGGGGCGAGCCACCCGCGATCGATGATGAGGATCTGTCCGGTGTCGGTGCGCAGCGGCACAAGCACCTCGAACGCGGCAGTGCCGCCGTGCGCGCGGTTCCGTGCGAGGAGGGTGTGATCGACGAGGTACTCGCCGCGGACCTCGACGGGATGCCACTGGTCCTCGGGGTTGAAGGCGCCGTCCGCTCCGATGAGGTCGCCGAGCGCGGACGGCGTCGCGTCGTAGTTCGCGGCGATCAGCGAGAGCTGGCGTTCCCGCTCCTCGTTGCGCGAGAACTGCCAGTTCGAGAGGAAGGCGCAGGCGATCGCGAACAGGACGGCGATCGCGACATAGCCCGTCCAGCGCAGCGCCGTGCGATTCACAGCTTGGTCCCGGCGGGCGCACCGGTCACGTTGCCCTCCGCGCCCGTGAGCGGCGCGCCCGTGAGCGGCTCGACGACGACGGGGAACTCGCGGGCGGCGAGGTAGTCGCGCAGGAAGTCGACGTGCGCATCGCACGCCGCCCAGACCTTGCGACGGTCAGCCGAGTGGATGCGCGGGTTGCGCCAGACGACCTGCCAATGCGCGCCGTCGCGGCATCCTGCGCGGGAGCAGACGATATCGACGTGCTCGGGGATCATCGCCGCTCACCTTCCCCGGCCGCGGGGCGCGGAGGGCTCTCCTGCAGTCGGATGACGTCGGGTACCGCGGGGGAGAGGCCGGTATCGACGGGCTCGACGCGGGGGGCCTCCAGTGCACGCTCCGGCGGCACCGCCCGCTCCGCAGGAGCCGCGGCGACGTTCGCGACGACGACAGCGACATACGGCAGGAAGATCGCGCCGACCGCGAACAGCCACGTGTACCAGCTGTAGGGCTGGAC
>QFPD01000015.1 GCA_003248845.1 Microbacterium sp.
GGGGAGATCTCTCCCACAGCGCCAGCATCACGAGGTACTGCGGGTGAGTGAGCCCGAGCGGCTCCAGAATCGGTCGGTAGATCGCGACGACGTTGCGCGCGGCGGTGACGAGTGCGAAGCACAGTTGGTTGTCGAGCTTGAGCATCGCCTCGCGGGGATCCGCAATCATGGCATCCTTCCCTCATTAGTTAGTACACTAATCATCATGACACGAAGCGATTCCGATCGTCCCCCGTTGCGAACGCGGGTCCGCGCCGCCGGAGGCTGGTATGCCTACCTCAACAGCAGACTGATCCGTTTCGCCGGCCCCGCTTCCGTGGGTCCGTACGACACTCAGCCCGAGCCCGTGCGCGCCGAACGCGCGTGCCCGCTGTGCGGCGCGCCGATGTCGCAGCACTCATTCGACCGCTCGGGACCAAAGCCGCTGATGACCTGCCCGGCCTGAGGTCCGGCCGCAGCCCCGCGCTCAGGCCTGGCGAGCCCGCTTGCGCGCGAGGGCCCACTCGACCTCGTCGGGGTCACTGTGCGGCACGATGCCATGCGCCGTGATCTGATGGCGTTCGTCGCCCTTGCCGACGATGACGAGCAGGTCGCCGGCCTCCGCGAGGTCGACGGCGTGGTGGATCGCCTCCGCGCGGCCGGCGACCTCGAATACTTGAGCGCTCGAGCCGCGCGTGCCGGCGACGACCGCACGGCGGATCATCGCGGGGTCCTCGTCGGCGGGGTTGTCGTCGGTGACGACGACGACGTCGGATGCCATGGCGGAGAACCGCCCCATCAGCGGCCGCTTGTGCGCGTCGCGATTACCGTTCGACCCGATCACGGTGATGATGCGTCCCGGAGTTGCGGGGCGCAGCGCGCACAGCAGCGCGTTGATCGCCTCCGGCTTGTGCCCGGCATCGATGACGACACGGAAATCCGCGTCGACCGGGACGAACTGCACCCGACCTTCGGGTCCCGTGAAGTCCGCGAGGCCTTCGACGGAGCGCTCGAGCGGGTACCCCACGCGATCGAGGGCCGCAACGGCCGCGAGAATATTGCTCACCGTGAACGTCCCGATGATCGGCGTCGTGAAGCGCGCGGACTGCCCCTCCGGGCCGACCACGGTGAAAGCCGAGCCATCCGGGCCGAGGTCGATTTCGACCGCACGCCAGTCGGCGTCGCGTCCGGTAATCGAGAAAGACTCCGTGTGCAGCTCGGGATCGTCGTGAAAGCGGCGGCCGGCCTGGTCGTCGATGTTGACGAGAGCGAGGCGCGACATCGCGGGCGTCAGCAGCTCGCGCTTCGCGGCGCGGTAGTTCTCCTGCGAACCGTGGAAGTCGAGGTGGTCGTGGCCGAGGTTGAGGAAGACGGCGACGTCGAAGACCATTCCGTCGACCCGTCGCATCGTGATCGCCTGGCTCGACACCTCCGCGGAAACCCAGGTGACCGCCTCCTCCCGCATCTTCGCGAGGAGCGCGTGCAGGGCGGGCGCTTCGGGTGTGGTCAGCTTCGTCGGCACCGGTATGCCGTCGATCTTGGATCCCATCGATCCGATGAGGCCGCTGCGGCGTTCGCCGAGCGCGGCATCGATGAGGAACGTCGTGGATGTCTTGCCCTGCGTGCCGGTCACGCCGATCGTCTTCAGCGCGGCCGCGGGGAAGTCGTAGAACCAGGCGGAGAGCCGGCCGAGGACAGCGCGAGGGTCCTCGACCACGATGAGCGGCACGCCCGCGGCGACGAACTCCGCCCCGGCGGGATCAGTGAGCACCGCGACGGCCCCCGCAGCGAGGGCATCGGCGGCGAAGCGGGCACCATGTGTGCTCGCGCCGGCCGCGGCGACGAAGAGATCTCCGGCGCGCACACCAACGGTGCTCAGCGCGATGCCGTGCGCAGCGGGCCCGTCGACGCGGAGATCGCCGCCGACCTGCGCCGCGATGTCGGCCAACGAGCGGGAGACATCGGCCTGCGGTCGGTCGTCATGCTGCTGCCGCGGGGATTCGTTCGTCACAGGTGCCTCTCGCGCCCCCTCGGGCGACCGTCGTACTAACCCCACGACGATACCAAACGCGGCGCTGGCCACCGGCTCAGCGCAGGAGCGTTCGCCCGGTGTCGTCGATCGTCCAGCCGGGGTTCACGGCGATCTCCCACGCATGCCCGTCCGGGTCGATGAACACGCCGGAGTACCCACCCCAGTCGGTCACGGCAGCGGGCCGCGCGATGCGCGCCCCCGCCGCCTCGGCGACGGCCAGCACGGCATCGACCTCGTCACGAGTGCTGACGTTGTGCGCGAGGGTCACACCGCCCCATCCGCCGCTGTCGGCAGTCCCCGAATCCGCCGCCAGTGCAGTGCGCGACCACAGTCCGACGACGAGACCGCCCGCCTGATAGAAGGCGACCTCTCCCTCGACAGACGACGCGTGCGGCTCCCAGCCGAGCGCGCGGTAGAAGAGGATCGAACGCTCGAGGTCCTCCACTCCGAGCGTGACGAGACTGAGGCGCTGCTCCATCAGGCGTGTCCCGCCTTCTCCATTGCGCGCAACTCCTTCTTGAGGTCCTGTACCTCGTCGCGGAGGCGCCCGGCGAGCTCGAACTTGAGCTCGGAGGCTGCGGCGAGCATCTGCGCCGTGAGGTCCTCGATCGTCGCCTCGAGCTGCATCGCGCCCTCGGCCGCGATGCCTTCGCGGCGCAGCTGCGGTGTCGGCGACTTGCCCTTGCCGGACTTGTTCTTCGCCGTCGCGCGACCGTTCATCAGCGACTGCGTATCGGATGCCTCCCTCGCGAGCGCGTCGGTAATGTCGGCGATCTTCTTGCGCAGCGGCTGCGGGTCGATGCCGTGCTCGAGGTTGTACGCGATCTGCTTCTCACGGCGGCGATCGGTTTCCTCGATCGCGGAGCGCATCGAATCGGTCATGTTGTCGGCGTACATATGAACCTCGCCCGAGACGTTCCGCGCCGCGCGGCCGATGGTCTGGATGAGCGATGTGCCGCTGCGGAGGAACCCTTCTTTGTCCGCATCCAGAATCGCGACGAGAGACACCTCGGGCAGGTCGAGGCCTTCCCGGAGGAGGTTGATGCCGACGAGCACGTCGTACACGCCCTGGCGCAACTCCGTCAGCAGCTCGACGCGGCGCAGGGTGTCGACATCGGAATGCAGATAGCGGACGCGCACCCCGTGTTCACCGAGGAAGTCCGTGAGCTCCTCCGCCATCTTCTTCGTCAGCGTCGTGACGAGCACGCGCTCGTCACGCTCCACCCTCATCCGGATCTCCTCGAGCAGGTCGTCGATCTGGCCCTTCGACGGCTTCACGATGATCTCGGGGTCGACGAGGCCCGTCGGGCGGATGATCTGCTCCACGACGCCGTCGGCGATCCCCATCTCGTACTTTCCGGGAGTCGCCGACAGGTAGACGGTCTGGCCGATGCGCTGCTTGAACTCGTCGAAACGCAGAGGCCGGTTATCCATCGCGCTGGGAAGGCGGAAGCCGTGGTCGACAAGAGTGCGCTTGCGCGAGGCATCCCCCTCGTACATCGCCCCGATCTGCGGAACCGTGACGTGCGACTCGTCGATGACGAGCAGGAAATCGTCGGGGAAGAAGTCGAGCAACGTGTGCGGTGGCTCCCCCGGCGAACGTCCGTCGAGATGACGCGAGTAGTTCTCGATGCCCGAGCAGAAACCGAGCTGCTGCAGCATCTCGAGATCGAACGTCGTGCGCATGCGCAGGCGCTGCGCCTCGAGCAGCTTGCCCTGCCCTTCGAACTCTTTCAACCGCTCGCCGAGCTCCGTCTCGATCGTGCCGATCGCGCGATGCACGGTGTCGGTGCCGGCGACGTAGTGGGATGCCGGGAAGATCGGCACGCTGTCGAGCCGCTGCACGATGTCACCAGTGAGCGGGTGCAGCATGTAGAGCGCTTCGATCTCGTCGCCGAACAGCTCGATGCGCACGGCGTATTCCTCGTAGACCGGAATGATCTCGATCGTGTCGCCGCGCACACGGAAGTTGCCACGGGAGAAGTCCACATCGTTGCGGTTGTACTGCATCGCGATGAACTTGCGGATGAGCGCATCGCGGTCGTACCGCTCCCCCACCTGCAGCGCGACCATCGCTCGCAGGTATTCCTCCGGCGCGCCGAGGCCGTAGATGCACGAGACGGTCGAAACCACGACGACGTCGCGACGGCTCAGCAAGGAGTTCGTCGTCGAGTGCCGCAGTCGCTCGACCTCGGCGTTGATCGACGAGTCCTTCTCGATGAAGGTGTCCGTCTGCGGCACGTATGCCTCAGGCTGGTAGTAGTCGTAGTAGCTCACGAAGTATTCGACCGCGTTGTTCGGCATGAGGTCGCGGAACTCGTTCGCCAGCTGCGCCGCGAGCGTCTTGTTGTGCGCGAGGACGAGGGTCGGGCGCTGGACCTGCTCGACGAGCCATGCGGTGGTCGCAGACTTTCCCGTACCGGTTGCCCCCAGAAGCACGACATCGGTCTCGCCGGCGTTGATGCGTGCCGCGAGCTCGGCAATAGCCTGGGGCTGATCGCCGCTCGGCGCATATTCGCTCACGACCTCGAATGGGCGAACGGATCGGGTGGTCTGCATGATTCCAGCGTAGGCGGGGCCACCGACATGCGGGCCGGCGTTCGCCGCGGGCATGTGCGAAGGACATCCACTCCCTACGCTGGAGACATGCTGGAGTTCCTCGTCGGGTCGAGCCTCGCCGCCGCCGCGGGGCTCAACGCGTGGATGCCGCTGTTCGCGCTCGGCCTCCTCGACCGCCTGCTGCCGGGGTTCGCGCTGCCGAACGCGTGGTCCTGGCTCTCGGGCGACGTCGCACTGTGGATCATCGGCGCACTCCTCGTCGTGGAGATCGTCGCCGACAAGATCCCCGCCGTGGATTCGGTCAACGATGTGATCCAGACCGTCGTCCGCCCGGCGTCCGGAGGCATCGCCTTCGGTGCCGGCGTCGGCGCGCAGGAGGTCGCAGACCCCGCGCGCCTCCTCGCCGACGGGACCTGGGTGCCGGTCCTCATCGGCGTCGTCATCGCGCTTCTCGTCCACCTCGCCAAGGCCGCGATCCGCCCCGTGGCGAACATGGCGACGGCGGGTCTCGCCGCCCCGGCGCTCTCGACCGCCGAGGACATCTCCTCGCTGGCACTCGCGCTCGCGGCGATCCTCGCACCGGTCATCGCGGGCGTGCTCCTCGTCGGCCTCGCCGTGGCGGCCGTCGTGCTGCTACGTCGCCGACGGCGTTCGCAGACGCGCCCACAGGGCGTCGGTCTGCGCGAGCGTGGCCTCGACTGACCCAGACGTGTCGATGATCACGTCGGCGATCGCGCGGCGGGTCTCATCGTCCGCCTGCGAGGCGATCCGAGCGGATGCCTCGTCAGCGTTCAGTCCGCGCAGCTCGACGAGGCGGCGCGCGCGCAGTTCGGCCGGCGCGTCCGCCACGACGATGAGGCCCCACGGGTCATTCGCGCGGGCCTCCACGAGAAGCGGCACGTCATAGACGACGACCGCCTCCGGGTCGGCGGCCAGCGCCGCGGCGAATCTCCGCGCCGACTCCGCGCGCACGGCGGGGTGCACGATCGCGTTGAGGCGTCGGAGGGCCTCGGGTTTGCCGAAGACGCGGGCGCCGAGCGCGGCGCGGTCGAGCGACCCGTCGGGCGCCAGGAGGTCGGAGCCGAAGGCCTCGACGATTCCGGTGAGCACGGGCGAGCCCGGCTGCTGGACGTCGCGCACGATCGCGTCGGCATCGACGATGACGGCGCCGTGCTCGGCCAGCCTCCGCGCGATCGTGGACTTTCCGGACGCGATCCCGCCGGTGAGCGCGATGAGGGTCATACGGTTCAGCCTGTCACGACGCGGAGCCGGACGCACCGAGCAGCACCGACGATCCGGGCGTCTCGATCGCGAGACGCGCCGCCGCCAGAGCGATGCGCTGAAGCGGCGCGAACTCGTACCCGATGTCCTCGGTGAATGCCACACCCACACCCACGACCGGGAAGAGCCCTGACTCCGCCGCCGAGAGCTCCTCCATGCAGCCTCGATAGATCGTCGCGCCGAGCCGGCGCGCGTCGGCAGCCGTCGGCGCGGGCGTGCAGACGGCGAGCTCGGTGTCGGCGTCCTCCCCGACGATCGCCGACGCGGGCGCGTATCGTCGCACCGCCTGTCGGCACGAGTGGACCACGGCGTCGGCGGTTTCTGCACCGAAAGCGCGGCGGATCTCTGCGACGCCGTCGACGTGGATGACGATGATCGCGACGCCGTCCGCCCGCCACGACGCACGCGCGAGGATATCGGCCGCCGCATCGGCGAAGGTCCGCGCGCGCATGACACCGTCAGCGGCGACGCCGCCCTCCGTGAGCCAGGCGTAGCGACTCTCCGCCGTCCGGTGCGAGCGGAGCACCGACGTGACGATCGCGGCGACCACGGTCAGCGTCATGGTCACGAAGTTCGCACTGATCGAACCAAACCAGGTGGAGAAGAGCGGGCTGTCGGGCCCGAACGTCACGAAGAGCACGACGCGCACGGCGTAGAACACTGCGACGAACACCAGCACGGCCGTCAGCGCCCACGAAGTGCGGAGGCGCCGCAGCGGGGCGCGGAGGATCTCGATCGCGCCCGCCGTGAAGAGCAGCACCAGGCTGACAGCCATGACGGGCCACCCTCCCCAGCTGCCCCGCACCGGCGTTTCGATCAGAGCCGCGACGAGTGTCGCGACGGCGAGGGCGGCGACGACCGTCGCGGCGACGGCGCTGGGACGATCGTTGAAGCGGCGGCTGCCCAGCCACATGAAGCCCGGCACGAGGACGAAGAGCGCATTGCCGATCGCGACGGGGATCATGTTTCCGATGCCCGCGGACCACGCCATGTAGGCGAACGTCGTGAGGACGCCGCACAGGAACGCCACCGCCCAGAGCCGGCCGGGGCCCGTGTCACGGCGGAGGATCGTCTCGATGATGTACGTCATGCTCGCGACGGTTGCGACGACGGCGGTCGTCGCGGTGAGCGTGAAGAGATCGAGTGTCATGCGCCGCTCTCTTCGGGCTCTCGCGATGGCAACTCCACCGTGAACGTGGATCCGTAGCCCGGGGTGGAGTCCACCGAGAGCCGGCCGCCGTGCGCCTTCACGATCTCGGCGCTGATGGCGAGCCCGAGTCCGTTGCCGGCGACGTCTTCGGAGGCGCGGAAGAACCGCTCGAAGACGCGCGCACGATCGGCTTCGGCGATACCGACCCCGGTGTCGCGCACCTCGATGACACTCGTGCCGCCATCGGCGCGAACGGCGAGTTCGACCGCACCGCCGTCGCGGTTGAACTTGATCGCGTTGCCGAGAAGGTTGTCGATGACCTGACGGATACGGCTGGCATCTGCGAACGCCGTGACGCGCTCGTCGGCCGCGACGGTGACCTTGATCACCCGCTCCTCCGCGAGCGGTTTCAGCGCGAGCGCCGACGCGCGCACCACCTCTGCGACGTCGATCTCGCGCGGATGCACCGAGGACTCGACCGAGTGCCGGGAGGAGCGCGACGCGGAGAGGATGTCGGCGACGATCGCGAGCAGCCGTTCCCCACTGCTGAGCGCGGTGTCGACATGGCGGCGCGCGCGGTCGGGAAGGTCTTCGTCCAGGGCCAGCTCGAGGTAACCGAGCACGGAGGTCAGCGGCGTCCTCAACTCGTGTGACACCGACGCGACGAGATCGTCGCGCGCACGCAGCGCCTCGCGCTCCGCCGTCACATCGCGCGCGACGATGACCGCACCCGAATCCTCGCCGCGATGGTCGATCAGGCGGCGCGAGGCGAAGCTCAGCGCACTGAGCCGGCCCTCGGCATCCCGCGACCACACGACCTCGTCCTCGATCGTGTCGCCTCGCCGCACGCGGGCGAGCGGATGATCCGACGGGTCGAGCGGAGTGACACCGTCTTCCAGCAGGAGATCCGTGCGCGCCGAAGCCGCATGCAACCCGGGGATCGCGCTACTGAACCGCCCGACCGCGTCGTTCTCGTAGACGATGTCACCCCCGACCGACAGGCGCACGACGCCGAAGTCGACCGTGTCGAGCACCTCGGAGACGAGTTGCTCCTGCCGCACCGCCGCAGCGCGCGCGAATGCGAGTCGTGCGGCCTGGGCATCGAGCAGCTCGCGCTGCGCGGCGAAGCGCTGCGCAGACGAGTAGCCCGCGCTGCTGATCGCGACGATCACAATGGGGAGCAGGAGGGTGCTGAAACTGAAGGATGCGGACGGGGTGAGCGCCACGACGACCCAGTAGAGCGTCGGGATCAGGGCGCAGCCCGTCACGAGCCCCCACCGCCCCAATGACGCGAGCCACATCGCGGGGAACGCCCAGAGAAGTCCCACCCCGCTCGTCGGCTCGGCCACCCGAAGCACCGTGATGGCGGCGATGTCCACGACAGGGACGAGAGCGACCCACCCCGGGGGCACCTGCGACCAGGGCACCGACAGGGCGACGATCGCACCGATCGCGATCACCAGCGCCCCGATCGCGAACAGGCCGGGCCGCGTCAGCGAACCGAGCGCGAGTCCGCCGGTGAACAGCACCACGACGATCCCGCACAACAGCAGCTGGTTGCCGGCCGCAACGCGATCGCGCAGCTCGAGCCGAAATGACGCGCGCGACGTCGATCGGGCGGCCACGGCAGGGGGGGTCTGTCGTTTCATGCGTTCCTCACCGCTCACGGTACCGCGCGTCGACCACGCCGTGTGCATCGACGCGACAGGGGCCGACATCCGAAGATGCCGGCCCCTGTGCGATCGTGCTGTGCGATCGTGCCGTGCGATCGCGATGCGCGGTGCGCTACGCGAGCGGAATGAAGCGGATCAGCGACCCGAGAGCTTCTCGCGGAGAGCCGCGAGCGCCTCGTCATCGGCGAGCGTGCCGCCGCTGGACGAGTCGGAGGAGAAGCTCGACGCGCCGGTCTCGACCGGGGCCGCAGCCTCGGCCTCGAGAGCCTTTGCGACGGCGACCTTGTGCGCCTCCCAGCGCGCCTGAGCCGCGGCGTACTCCTGCTCCCACTTCTCGCGCTGAGCATCGAAGCCTTCGAGCCAAGCACCGGACTCGGGGTCGAAGCCCTCGGGGTACTTGTACTCGCCGTTCTCGTCGTACTCGGTCGTCATGCCGTACAGCGCCGGGTCGAACTCGGTGCCGTTGGGGTCGACCGACTCGTTGGCCTGCTTGAGGGACAGCGAGATGCGGCGACGCTCGAGGTCGATGTCGATGATCTTGACGAAGACCTCTTCACCGACCGAAACGACCTGCTCGGCGAGCTCGACGTGCTTGCCGGAGAGCTCCGAGATGTGCACGAGGCCCTCGATGCCGTCCGCGACGCGCACGAACGCACCGAAGGGAACGAGCTTGGTGACCTTGCCCGGAGCGACCTGGCCGATCGCGTGGGTGCGGGCGAAGACCTGCCACGGGTCCTCCTGCGTCGCCTTCAGCGACAGCGAGACGCGCTCGCGGTCGAGGTCGACCTCGAGGATCTCGACGGTGACCTCCTGGCCCACCTCGACGACCTCGGAGGCGTGCTCGATGTGCTTCCAGGACAGCTCGGAGACGTGCACGAGGCCGTCCACGCCGCCGAGGTCGACGAACGCACCGAAGTTGACGATCGACGAGACGACGCCCTTGCGGACCTGACCCTTGTGCAGGTTGTTGAGGAACGTGGTGCGCGACTCGGACTGCGTCTGCTCGAGCAGGGCGCGGCGCGAGAGCACGACGTTGTTGCGGTTCTTGTCGAGTTCGAGGATCTTGGCCTCGATCTCCTGGCCGAGGTACGGCGTGAGGTCGCGGACGCGGCGCAGCTCGATGAGCGACGCGGGCAGGAAGCCGCGAAGGCCGATGTCCACGATGAGGCCACCCTTGACGACCTCGATGACGGAACCCGTGACGACGCCGTCGTTCTCCTTGATCTTCTCCACATCGCCCCAGGCGCGCTCGTACTGCGCGCGCTTCTTGGAGAGGATGAGGCGGCCTTCCTTGTCCTCCTTCTGGAGAACGAGGGCTTCGACCTCGTCGCCGACCTTGACGACCTCGTTGGGGTCGACGTCGTGCTTGATGGAGAGCTCGCGCGAGGGGATGACACCCTCGGTCTTGTAACCCACGTCGAGGAGGACCTCGTCGCGGTCGATCTTCACGACGGTGCCTTCGATGAGGTCTCCGTCGTTGAAGAACTTGAGGGTCTTCTCGACCGCGGCCAGGAAGTCTTCAGCAGATCCGATGTCGTTGATGGCGACCTGCTTGGTGGCCGGGGCGGTCGTTGCGGTAGTCATGTAGTGGGTTGTCCTTGGATGGTTGGGTGTCGGGCCGCTCTCCCGCCGCACGCCGGAGGGCGAACGGATGCCGGGCTGACGGCGAAGGGTGGTCTTTCGAATCAGCGCGCATGCCAAAGGGCCACACGCGTGACATTTCATGCTATCAGACGACGGACCTCAGCCGCGGAGCGGATCTGCGGGGTTGTCGGGGTCCAGAGCGGGCGCGCCGGGACGCGACAGGGTGAGCACGGCCCAAGCGACACGCGGTGTCGCGGCGAGTTCGTCCTCGATCGAATTGAGAGTGGCGGCGACTTCGTGCTCCGCGGGGTCGCCCGCGAGGTCGACCGCGGCGACGAGGAAGACGCGACCGGGGCCGACGTATTCGATGTGGAGGTAGGTGATCTGCGCGATCGCAGGGTGGGCGAGCAGGCGCTGCAGCGCCGCAGCGCGTAGATCGGGATCCACCGCGGCGCCGACGAGAAAGCGCCGGTTCTGCCGGATGAGGAGGATCGCCACGACAGCGAGCAGCACTCCGACGAGGATCGAACCCACGGCATCCGGCGTCGCGGATCCCGTGAGCTGGTGCGCCAGGATTCCGGCGAAGGCGATCACGAGCCCGATGAGTGCCGCGGCGTCCTCGAAGAAGACGGCGCGCAGCGTCGGGTCCGACGTGCTCATGACGTGGTCGAGCAGATCGCGGTGCGACGCCGACGCTTCGCGCGTGGACTGCCGCGTCGCCTGCAGGAACGACGTGCCCTCGAGGACGAACGCGATCGCGAGCACGATGTAGGAGATGAGGAAGCGGTCGGCGGGCTCGGGGTCGATGAGCTGCTGGATGCCGTGCATGATCGACACTCCCGCGCCGATGACGAAGAGCCCGAATGCGGCGAAGAGGGACCAGACGTAGGCATCGCGTCCGTAACCGTAGGGATGCCGAGGGTCGGCCTGCTTCGTGCTGCGGCGTGCGGCGACGTACAGGAAAACCTCGTTGCCGGTGTCAGCCCAGGAGTGGGCCGCCTCGGCCACCATGGATGCGGCGCCGGTGAGGGCGGCGGCGAACGTCTTCGCGACGGCGATGAGCAGGTTGGCTCCGAGCGCGATCAGCACGGTGAGCAAGGACTCCGGTCGCGTCTCGGGAGCGGCGGGGGCGGGGCGCGTGGGCGACATGTGCTCACGCTACGCCCGCACCTCGTCATCCCGCGGAGTCTCAGCGCGGAGCGGCATCCTCCCCGACGTCGCCGTCGAGGTAGAACCAGCGCCCGCGCGCGCGCAGGAATCGGCTGAGCTCATGGAGCGCGCCGACCTCCCCCGTCGCCCGCATTCGCCAGTGCGCTCGGAACTCCACCGTTCCCCGATCGTCGCCGGACCCGCCCCCGGTCGTGCCGATGATCTCCAGTCGGCGCCATTCCAGCGCATCGTCGAGGTGGATGGAGGCCGGGGCCGTCCGCGGATGCCACGTGTCGCCCAGATACCGGGCGTCCCCGATCGCGAACGCGGTGAAGCGTGAACGCATGAGTCGCTCGGCGGTAGGCGCGGGCGATCCCGCAATGATCGGCCCACAGCATGCGCCGAAGACACCGCCGCCGCACGGACACGCAGAGTCGGCGGCACGGCGGGGTCGACCAGCCTGGGCGGCGTCTGCGGCGGCTCCGAACGACATGGGCTCGAGACTATCCCGCTGTGGATAACCGGTGATCGCGCCCGTCGGACTGGCTAGCGTGGGGGCATGATCCGGGAACGACGCTTCGCCGCCGCTGCCACCCTCGCGCTGGCGCTGGCGCTCACGACCGCGTGCGCCCCCGATCCCGCACCGACCCCGAGCCCGACCGGATTCGCCTCGCAGGAGGAGGCCTTCGCAGCCGCCGAGGCCACGTATCGCGCCTACGTGGATGCGTTGAATGCCGTTGACCTCTCGGACCCGGCCACATTCGAGCCGGTCTACTCCCTGCTGAGCGGCACTGCCCTGGCAGACTCCAAGAAGTCGCTAACCGCATTCCATGCCGAAGGCTATACACGCACCGGTGATACAAGGATCGATCGACTCACCGTCACCGGGTCCGACCTGGCCGCAGGCACAGTGACGGTGGCACTATGCCTGGATGTTTCCGACGTCGACCTCGTCGACTCGTCAGGAGAGAGCGTTGTCGCGCCCGGTCGTGTCAACGTTCAGCCCCTTGATGTCACGCTAGTCAAGTCATCGAATACAACTCGAATTGACCGGAGCGTGGCAGCTGAGGAACTGACATGTGGTTGATCCTGTTCGTAGCTCTTATTCATGGAGGCCCAGCTCTCAGCAACGGATGCTCGGCTGAGACGTCTTGGATGGGGTGCCCTTCGGTGTCGAACGACGGGTCTACGGTCGAGATCGCGGCAACGCAGCCTGGAGAGTCGTTTCCGGGCGACTCGGAGGGCTCCGGGGGCGACGCTGACGAAGAATCCGGGCCCGCGGTGCCCGCTCCCCCGCCCGTGGACGATTGCCGCCCCACCGATCCGACCTCCTGCGCGGTCGCACCGACGCCGCCAGAGGACCCGACGATTCGCCCGACACTCGCCGACGTCGCGCGTTTCGCCCCGGCATCCGTGGCGATCGTCGACGAGCCGGACGGCGTGGGTATCGTCGGGATGCCTGTCAATTTCGTCACGGCCCCCGTGGTGCATGAGCAGTCCGGCACGCTGTTCTCCGTACCGATCGCCGTTCGGTTCACCCCGGTCGCGGTGGTCTACGTCCACGGCGACGGAACGCAGCGCACCGCGACGTCGGGCGGCGCGACGTGGGCGGCGCTGGGCCTCCCGCAGTTCTCGGCGACCGACACGAGCCACGCGTATGCTTTGCGCGGCACCTACATCGCGCAGGCGCGGGTCCACTACGCCGCCGAGTACAACCTCGGCCCGGGATGGCTGCCGATCGATGGACTCCTCGACATCCCGACGGCTCCGGTCGACATCCAGGTCCTCGAAGCACGGACGGCTCTCGTCGACAAGACGTGCGTCGAGAATCCAGGCGGTCCGGGCTGCTGAGTCGGACCGACGACGTAGACTCCGGCGCGTGACCGATCGCCTCATGCTGCTCGACACCGCGAGCCTCTACTTCCGCGCCTTCTACGGCGTGCCCGACACCGTCAAAGCCCCCGACGGGCGCTCCGTCAACGCCGCGCGCGGCCTCCTCGACATGATCGC
>QFPD01000016.1 GCA_003248845.1 Microbacterium sp.
ACATCAACCTGCTCGTCGAGGGCAGCGTGCTGTACCTGCCGGTGCAGGTGCCCGGTGCGCTGGCCTACGTGGGAGACCCGCACTTCGCCCAGGGCGACGGCGAGGTGGCGCTCACGGCGCTCGAGGCCTCCCTCCGCGCGACCCTGCGGTTCGACGTCGTGCCGCGTGCGGAGGCGCTCGTCGCGTTCGGCGATATCACCGGTCCGCTGGTCCGCACGAGCGAGTACCTCGTGCCGACGGGACTCGACCCCGATCTCGGCGAGGCGATGCGCAAGGCCGTCCGTGCCGCGCTCGATCTGTTGCATGCCCGCTACGGCATGGACGAGCATCTGGCGTACGCGTACCTTTCCGCGGCGACCGATTTCGATATCTCACAGGTGGTCGACATCGTCTGCGGTGTGCACGCCCGTATCCGCGAGTCCGACTTCGCAGCGGTCGCTCCTCCGGGGTCGGGCGCATGAGCGCGACGGCATCCGACATCCCCGCAGACCTGCGTGCCGCCTTCGACGCGTACGAACGGGCGATCCTCGCCAACGACCTCGATGCGCTGGATGCCGCGTTCGCTCCCGGCTCGGACACGCTCCGCGGCGACGGGGCGGGCCTGTTGGTCGGGCACGACGCGATCAGCGCCTTCCGGGGGACCCGCGGCGGTGTCTCGCCGCGGGTGATCGAGAGCATCGAGTACCGGTCGCTCGGCGACGACCTCGCTCTCCTCGTCTCCGTCTCCCGCTTCGTCGCGGGCGGCCGCGGCCTGCAGACGCAGCTCTGGCAGCGCATCGACGGACGGTGGCTGATCGTCGCGGCGCACGTGACGCCCCGCACGCCCGCGTTCGACCGCTCCATCTGGCGGACGGTCGGCGATCCCCTCTATCAAGGTGCCTGGGAGGGCCCGCTCGCGGGGCTGACGGTCGCCGTGAAGGATCTGTTCGCGATCAAGGGCTACCGCATCGGCGCGGGGAACCCCACCTACCTCGACTCCGCGCGCGCCGAGACGACGACCGCTCCCGCCGTCGCCGACCTGCTGCGGGCGGGCGCATCGCTGCGCGGCATCGCCCGCACCGACGAGTTCGCCTACTCGATCGCGGGAGACAACCCCCACTACGGCACGCCACCCAACGGCGCGCGCGTCGGCGCGCTGCCGGGCGGTTCGTCGAGCGGACCGGCCACCGCGGTCGCGCTCGGTCAGGCCGACATCGGCCTCGCGACCGATACCGCCGGGTCGGTGCGGGTGCCGGCGTCGTACCAGGGCCTCTGGGGTCTGCGGACGACGCACGACCTCGTGCCGCGGCAGGGTCTCCTGCCGCTCGCGCAGAGCTTCGACACGGTCGGGTGGATCACCCGCGACGGCGACACCCTTCGACGCGTCGCGGAGTGGTGCCTCAGTTACGACGGATCACAGTCGACCGAGTCGGTGTACGGCGCGTCCGCCGTGGACCTGCCCTGGTCGTTCTTCGTCCCTGTCGAGGTGCGGGATGCCGCGGAGCCGTCCACGCGCGCAGCGTTCGACGCTCTGGTCGCGCGCCTCGCGGCATCCGGTGCCTCCGTCGCGCATGTGTCGATCGGCGCCCTCGACGACTACCACGAGCCCTTCCGCATCGTGCAGGGCGCCGAAGCCTGGCGCAACGACGGGGAGTGGGTGCGCGCGCATGCGGACGCGGTAGGGCCCGCCGTGGCGGCTCGGTTCCGCGCCGCAGCCGAGATCACGCCCGAGCAGGAGCGGGGCGCCCGCGCCGCGCTCGTGCCGCTGCGCGCGCGCCTGACCGATCTCGTCCGCGATCGCGTGCTGATCCTACCGGTCGTCCCGGGGCCTGCGCCGCTGCGCGCCGCGGCGGGATCCGACGTCGACGCCGTGCGGCGGGCGACGCTGCGCATGACCACGCCCGCGGCGATCGCGGGGCTCCCCGCGATCGCCGCGCCCCTGCTGACGGCCGCCGACGCGGACGGCGTCGACGGCCCCGTCGGCGTCGGCCTGATCTCCCGGGCCGGAACCGACATCGCCCTGGTCCGTGCCGCGCTGCGCGTGCGCGACGCCGTCGCGGCGGCAGACCCCCACGCCACGCCCACCGAAACGGATGCCGCATGACGACGATCCCCGGCCCCATCGACCCGCCCGCCCGCCTTCTCATGGGCCCGGGTCCCATCGGCGCATACCCGAGCGTCCTCCGTGCGATGTCGGCGGCCCTCGTCGGCCAGTACGACCCGTTCATGACGGGCGCGATGGCCGAGACGCAGGAGCTCTACCGCGCCGTGTGGAACACCTCGAACGAGGCGACGCTTCTCATCGACGGCACATCACGCGCGGGCATCGAAGCGGCGATCGTCTCTCTCGTGCGGCCCGGTGACCGTGTACTCGTCCCGATCTTCGGGCGTTTCGGCCACCTGCTCGCCGAGATCGCCGAGCGGGCGATGGCCGAGGTCCACACGATCGAGACCGACTGGGGGCAGGTGTTCCCGGCATCGGTCATCGAAGAAGCGGTCGTACGCGTACAGCCGACCCTCCTCGCGCTCGTCCAGGGCGACACGTCGACGACGATGCTGCAACCGCTCGACGAGATCGGCGAGATCTGCCGGCGGCACGGCGTGCTGTTCTACTCCGATGCGACGGCGTCGCTCGGCGGCAACCCGTTCGAGGCCGACGCGTGGGGACTGGATGCCGCGACCGCAGGCCTGCAGAAGTGTCTCGGCGGCCCGAGCGGCTCTGCGCCGATCACGCTGTCGCCGCGCGCCGTCGACGTCATCGGTGCGCGCAAGAAAATCGAAGCCGGCATCCGTGAGGCGGGGGACGTGTCGTCGGCCGACTTCGTCCGATCGAACTATTTCGACCTCGGGATGATCCTGGACTACTGGGGACCGCGGCGCCTGAACCACCACACCGAGGCGACCTCGATGCTGTACGCCGCGCGCGAGTGCGCGCGCCTTCTTCTGCACGAGGGGCGGGCCGCTGTCATCGACCGGCACGAGCTCGCCGGACGGGCGATGCTCGAGGGCGTGCGCGGGCTCGGGCTCACCGTCTTCGGCGACGTCGCCCACAAGATGTCCAACGTCGTCGCGGTCGAGATCCCGGAGGGCGTCCCGGGCGATGTCGCCCGAGGAGCGCTGCTCGAGGACTTCGGGATCGAGATCGGCACGTCCTTCGGGCCGCTCCACGGCCGCGTCTGGCGCATCGGCACGATGGGGTACAACGCGCGGAAGGATGCCGTGCTGACGACCCTCGCCGCGCTCGAGGTCGTGCTGCGCCGGTTCGGCGTCGCGGTACCGTCGTCCGGCGGCGTCGAGGCCGCCGCCGGCGTCTACGCGGGGACCGCATGAACGTCCTCGACGTCTCACGCGATCAGATCGCCACCGCGGCGCGGCGCGTCATGGCGCGGTGCGACGAGCTCGCCCGGGTCACCGCGGCGCCCGACGGGATCACGCGGGTCTATCTGTCGCCCGAACACGCCCGCGTCAACCGCCTCGTCGCCGAGTGGATGCGCGAGCTCGGTATGCGGACCTGGCAGGATGCCGCGGGCAATCAGTTCGGCCGGATGGAACCGACGTCCCTCTCCGGCACGCACGGCGGGTCGGACCTTCCCGCGCTCCTCCTGGGCTCTCATCTCGACACCGTGCTCGACGCGGGCCGCTACGACGGCATCGTCGGCGTGCTGATGGCGCTCGAGATCGTGCGGCTGCTGCGCGTCCCGACGGACGACGGCGCGGCATCCGACGGCACGGTGTGGAGGGTGCCGCTCCCGTTCGCGATCGAAGTCGTCGCGTTCTCCGACGAAGAGGGCACGCGCTTCGGCAAGGCGCTCCTGGGGTCGTCGGCCGTCTCAGGCGGGTGGGACGAGGCCTGGTGGCAGCTGACCGACGCCGACGGCGTGACGCTGCACCGCGCGTTTGTGGAGTTCGGCCTCGACCCGGGGCGCATCGGCGAGGCGGCCAAGCACCCGGACGAGCTCGTGGCCTACCTCGAGGCGCACATCGAGCAGGGGCCGGAGCTCGACCGCGCAGGTCTCCCGCTCGCCGTGGTGTCGTCGATCGCGTCGGCTCGCCGGTTCCAGCTCGTCGTCGAGGGTGAAGCCCGCCACGCCGGGGGCACTCCGTACGACCTGCGCCGCGACGCGCTGCTCGGGGCGAGCGAAGCGGCGCTGGCGGTCGAGCGGATCTGCGCGGCCGAGCACCACATCGTGGGCACGGTCGGGCGGTTCGAGGCGTTCCCGGGGGCGGTCAACGTCATTCCCGGCGAAGTGCAGTTCTCGCTCGATCTGCGCGGCGAGTTCGACGGCGAGCGCGACCGAGTGTGGGGCGTCCTCACCCGCGAACTCGACGCGATCATGGGACGGCGCGGCCTGCGCTGGCACGGCCGCGAGATGCACAGTGCGCCCGCGCTGTTCTGCGAGCCCCTCCTGCGCGACGTCGTCGCCGCCGGTATCGCGCGCGCGCAGCCGGACGGCGGGGAGGCGCCGATCGTGTTCAGTCGCGCCGGTCACGACGGCATGGCACTCGGTGCGATCACCGGCGTCGGCATGCTCTTCCTGCGCAACCCCGACGGCATCAGTCATCACCCCGACGAGGCGGTGTCGGCGGGCGACGTGGCCCACGGCATCCGTGCCCTGTTCGAAGCGGTCACGCTCCTCGGCCACGAGCCTCGCGGCTGAGCGCACCTTTTCGGGAATGAACGTGCGTGCTCGCTCTTGACCCTGACACGGTGTCAAGCTGTCGAGTGGGATCACCATGTTGAGTATCGGAGAGTTCGCCCGTCTCGTCGGCGTCTCGCAGCGCATGCTGCGGCACTACGACGGGCTCGGCCTGCTCGTGCCCGAGCGCGTCGACGAGTACAGCGGCTATCGCTTCTACTCGGCGGCGCAGCTCGATCGCGCGAATCGGCTCGTGGCGCTGAAGGAGCTCGGATTCCGCCTCGAAGAGGTCGGCGAAATGCTCGACGAGGATGCCTCCTCGCCGCGCATCGCCGGGATGCTTCGGGCGCGGCGCACCGAGCTGCGCGCGCAGATCGACACCGATGTGCGGCGCATGCGGCACGTCGAGGCGCGCCTCCGAACGATCGAGAGGAAAGATCCCATGCCCACCACCACCGAATTCACGGTCACCGACCTGCCCCGCCTCGCGCTCGCGCAGCTGTCGGCGCGCGTCGGCGACATGTCCGAGATCGAGCAGGAGATCGGCCCCATGTTCGACCGTGTCGTCGGCACGCTCCTCCAGGCGGGCGTCGCCTTGCGCTCTCCGGGCGTCGCGCACTACACGGTCGACGGCGACGGCCTGATCGCCGCCGCGGCCGAGCAGGTCGAGCCGTCAGAGGTTCCGGAAGGACTCGACGCGGCGGTGCTGGATGCCGTGCCACGGGCGCTCACGCTCCGCCTGGAGGCCGACGACCTCGCCGGCATCCAGGCGGCATGGCAGAGCCTCGTCTCGGAGGTGGAGCGCCGTGGCCTGCGGCCCGTCGGCACCTGCCGCGAGGTGTACCACGAGACCCCGCAGGACGGCGGGCGCTGGATCGTCGACCTGCAGCAGCCGATCGCCTGACCGGCGCGCCGGTGTCGATCCACGGCCTCCGTGGTCGACGACGCCGGGCGCTCGCTCTTGCCCGTGCGGCCCGGGGTCAGGGCCGCACGGGCAGGGCGAGCGCGCCGGTCATCTCGGCGCCGGGCGATGCCTCCGCGCGCGCCGGTGGTACGTAGTCGCGGAGCCGCGCGAGCGCTTCGGTCGCCTCGGTCGCGACGACGAGCATGTCGGTGTAGCGCGGGTGCGTGAAGCCCCGATCGCGCATGTTCGCCACGAACGCGAGCAGCGGATCGAAGTAGCCGGCGACGTTGAGGATGCCGACCGGCTTCTCGTGGATGCCCAGCTGCGCCCACGTCCACTGCTCAGTCAGCTCCTCGAGGGTCCCGGGCCCGCCGGGGAGGGCGAGGAACGCGTCGGCCCGGTCGGCCATGATCATCTTACGCTCGTGCATCGTGTCGACGAGGATCAGCTCGGTGAGGTTGTCGTTGACCTCCTCCCGCGCCTGCAAGGCCCGCGGAATGACCCCGGTGACCTCCGCGCCGGCGGCGATGGCGGCATCAGCCACGGCGCCCATGAGCCCGACGTGCCCGCCGCCGTAGGCGAGGGCCATGCCCGAGGCGCCGATCGCCGTGCCGACCGCGCGGGCTGCTTCGACGTAGACCGGGTCGAACCCCGGGGAGGATCCGCAGAAGACCGTGACTGTGAACCGTGACATGCCCCGACGTTAGGCGTCGCGTGTTTCCGCACCGTGACAGCCCGGAAACATCCCGTGATTAGCGTGGCGTGCATGTCGCTGCTCGTGATCCATGCCCGCCTCATCACCGTTCCGACCGGCTCGGCCGACCCGGGGTACCTCGACGAGGGCTGGATGCTCGTCGGCGACGACGGGCGCATCTCCGCGCTCGGCGCGGGCGAGCCGCCCACCGGGACGACGGCCGACGAGACCCTCGACGTCGCCGGCGCGTTCGTCGCGCCGGGCTTCGTCTCGAGCCACTCGCACCTGTTCACGAGCGGGTTGCGGGGGCTCGGCGTCGAGGAGACGCTCTACGGCTGGTGCGACGCGATGCTCGGCACGACGGCGCACATGACGCCCGACCAGATGTACTGGTCGACCCTCCACGGCTCGCTCGATTTCCTCTCGAACGGTGTGACGACGGCGTACAACTTCACCGACCCGCTCCAGGCGTGGGAGTCGATGGTCGACGGCAAGCGCACCGGCACCGCCGGTATCCGCGGCCTCGAGTACCACTTCCGTCAGGCCGAGGGCACGCGCGACGCGGGCATCCGCTTCGTGGATGCCGCGGGCATGGACGTCACGGCCGGCACCCCCGAGGAGGTGTTCGACCGGTTCGCGGCCGAAGTCGCCCATACGCGCACTTTCGACCCCGACTTCGCTCTCGGCGCCTCGATCATGGGGCAGGTCCAGTGGTCGCCGCACCCCGAGGCCGCCGAGCTCGAGGTCGAGGCGATGCGGCGCTACGACGTGAGCAACCAGGCACACCTCCTCGAGTCGCCCGAAGCGGTGCCGCACCAGCAGTCGAAGTTCGCGCTCTACCGTCGCGCCGGAGCGCTCGAGCTCGGACTGATGCTCGGGCACTTCATCCAGACGACGCCCGAGATCATCGAGCAGGCGGTCGAGGGCGGCGCGTCGATGTCATGGCAGCCGGCATCCAACGGCCGCCTCGCGTCGGGCGTCGCGCTCGTCCCGGAGATGCTCGGGATGGGGATGAAGGTGGGGGTCGGCCTCGACGACCAGGCCTGCACCGACGTGAGCGACCCATGGCAGAACATGCGGATGGGCATCTACATGCAGCGGGCGCGTACGCAGGACCCGCTGTCGATGACGCCCGAACTCATGCTGCGTCTGCACACCCTCGGCGCCGCCGAGATCATGGGCGTCGACGACCGCGTGGGCTCTCTCGAGGTCGGCAAGTTCGGCGATTTCGTCGTCGTCGACCCGCGGATGCCGGATGTCGGGCCGCTCTGGCACCCGGTGCGCTCCTACGTGCTCGCGATGAGCCCGCGGAACCTCAAGGCCGTCTACGTCGGCGGCCGTCTCGTGAGCGCCGACGGCGGGGTCTCGACGAATCCGCTCGCGGAGGAGGCATCCGCGAAGGTGCACGAGCTGCCCGCCGCCATCGTGCCGCTGCGCGGGCACCCGCACTGAGCGGTCACCCGCACTGAGGAGGGCCGGCGGTCAGGCGGTGGAGGTCGCCATGCCCATCCGAGCCAGAACGACGTTCTCCAGGATCTGCACGAGGTTGTAGAGCAACAGGGTGATGATCGTGATGAGCGCGATCGACGACCAGAGCTGCGCGAACTGCGCCTGGGCGTTGAACTTGAGGATCGAGCCCCCGATGCCCGTCCCGGTCGACAGCCACTCCGCGAGCAGTGCTCCCGTGACCGCGGCAGGGACCGAGACGCGCATCGCCGCGAAGATCGAGGGCAGCGCGCCCGGCAGATCGACCTTGCGCAGCGCCGTGAACCGTCCGCCGCCGAAGACGTGGACGACGTCGAGGCTCTGACGGCTGGCGCGACTGAGACCGAACAGCACGTTCGCGAGTGCGGGGAAGAGAACGACGATCGTGCCGATGACGGCGACGGATGCCGGGGTCCCGCGCCCCGTGATGAGGATGATCACCGGAGCGATCGAGACGAGGGGAATCGTGCGCAGGAGCAGCACGAGCGGCATGACACCGGCCTCGACCGCCTTCGACAGACTGAACGCGATGGCGAGGACGATCGCGACGATCATGCCGACGACGAAGCCGATCAGCGAGTCGGCGAGAGTCTGCCCGAGGAGGGGGAGCAGCTGGTCGCGGTGCTTCTGGGCGTCGTCATCGGTGACCAGGAACGTCCAGACGTCGAGGGGGCCTTTCGCGACGTACGGCGAGATGCCGGTGAGGCTGACCACGGCCTGCCACAGCGCGATGAGCACGACGAAGGTCAGCAGCGCGTTCAGCAGCGACTTCGCCAGTGAGCGCGTGAGGGCCCGTCGACGGTCGGCTCGCAGCCGGGCGAGTGCGGCGGGGTCGGCGCGCACCGCGACGTTCGCGGTGGCCGATGCGTCGTTGAGGGTGTGCGACATCAGGCGGCCTTCCCGGCGGCGCCCGCCACCCACGGGGTGACGAGTCGGATGAGCAGTCCCACGAGACCGTAGGCGACGAGAGCGAACACGGCGCACAGGAGGAACACCGACCAGACGCCCGCCGAGTCGAGCTGGCCCTGCAGACGGATGAGCGTCGGCCCGACACCCGCCGTGATCGCGCCGAGGTACTCGCCGAGGACGGCGCCGAGGAAGGCGGTCGGCACCGCGATCTGCAGGGCGTTGAGGATCGCGGGGAGAGCGGCGATGACGCGCACCTTGCGCAGCTGCGTCCAGCGTCCACCGCCGTAGACGTGGACGACGTCGAGGGATGCCTTGTCGGCCGCCCGAAACCCGAGGATGGCGCCGACGACGGTCGTGAAGACGCAGACGAGCGCGGCGAGGAAGATCGCGGTCGCCGACGGGTCACCCGGACTCTTGGCCCCGCCGAGGACGACGATCGAGATCCCGCCCACCGCGACGATCGGCAGGCAGTAGCTGACGACGGCGATCTGCGTGATGACCGTCTCGGTCTTCGGGAACAGCAGCACGATCGTCGCGAGGAGCAGTGCGATGCCGTTGCCCCAGAGATAGCCGATGCCCGCCGCGGCGAGGGTGGGGGCGAACACGCTCCAGGTGCCCGCGACGTTGCCCTGCACGAACAGCCACTGGAACACCGCGACCGGCGTCGGCACCGGTGTGAACGTGGTGCCTTCGGCGGGGGTGAACACCGTGAGGGCGAAGATCCACCAGACGAGGACGAGGGCGACGCCGCCGAGGAGCGCGGCGACCCAGCCGGGCAAGCGCGTGCGGGTCATCACGCCTCCGCTTCGGCGCGTCCGTCCGAACCGAACAGCAGCTCGGACGCCTGGTCGACGTAGGCGTGGAACTCGGGCGTGCGCATGATCTCGGGCGTGCGGGGGCGCGGCAGGTCGATCTCGATGATCTTCTTGACGCGTCCCGGACGTGGTGACATCACGGCGACGCGGTCGGCGAGGAAGATCGCCTCGCTGATCCCGTGGGTCACGAGGAGGGTCGTCGCGGGCTTCTCGGTCCAGATGCGCAAAAGCTCGAGGTTGAGGTTCTGGCGCGTCATGTCGTCGAGCGCGCCGAACGGCTCGTCGAGCAGGAGGACCGAGGGGCGGAGGACGAGCGCGCGGGCGATCGACGCGCGTTGGCGCATGCCGCCGGACAGCTGGGACGGCTTCGCGTTCGCGAAGTCCTTCAGGCCGACGAGCCCGATCAGTTCGTCGACGTAGGCGGTATCGACCTTTCGCCCCGCGACCTCGAACGGCAGTTCGATGTTCTTGCGGACGCTGCGCCAGGGCAGCAGCGCGTGGTCCTGGAACGCGATGCCCAGTTCGCTGCCGGCACGCAGTTGGTCGGGTGTCTCGCCGTCGACGAGGGCCACCCCGCTCGAGGGCTTCTCGAGGGACGCGAGGATGCGCAGGATCGTCGACTTGCCGCAGCCCGAGGGGCCGAGCAGGGCCAGGAACGACCCCTTCTCCGTGTGCAGGTCGGTGTCCTGCAGTGCGGTGAGCGAGCCGCCTCCGCGCAGGGAGAAGGTCTTGGAGAGGCCGGTGATGTGGATGCCGGTGCCCGTGCGGGCACCGGCATCCACGTTCGTCAGATTCGACATGGGTTCGTGAACCGGGTCGTGCCGATCAGGGCAGGTACTTCTTGAGATCGGGGTTCTCGGCGTAGATCTCGTCGATGATCGTCGTGTCGAACAGCTTGTCGGCGTCGAGCTCCCATCCCGAGGCCTTGAGCGAGGCGAGTGTCTGCTTCTTCAGCTCGTCGGAGATCGTGAAGAGACCGTTCGCCTGCGTCTCGTCGGTCGAGATGAGCTTCGCCTGCGCCTCGATGCCCGCCGCGGTCTTCTTCGGGTCGAGGTCGCCGAAGGTGAGATCGCCGGCGGCCGCCGACTCGTTGTAGTACTTGGTCACGAGGGCGACGGTGTCGTCGACGGGTTCGGTGAAGGTCTTCGTCCAGCCCTTGATCTCGGCGGTGAGGAACGCCTTCAGCAGATCCTTGTGCTCGGCGAGGTACTGGTCGGTGACGGCGTACGACTCGGCGACGTAGGGCAGGCCGTTGTCGGCGTACGCGAGGTTGGTGGTCGCGTAGCCTTCCATCTGCACCGTGATCGCCTCGTTCGTGAGGTACGCCATGAAACCGTCGACCTCGCCGTTGATGAGGGGGGTCGGGTCGAAGTCGACCGGGACGACCGTGACGTCCTTGGGGTCGATGCCGTTCGCGTTCAGGAGTGCAGCGAACACCGAGGCGTTGGAGTCCTGCACGCCGATCTTCTTGCCCTTGAGGTCGGCGGGCGTGGCGATGTTGCCGCCGCTCTTGAGCGAAAGGATCGTGAAGGGGTTCTTCTGGAACGTCGTCGCGATGATCTTCAGCGGCGCGTCCTGCTCGGCGACGGCGGCGCCGACGGATGCCGCGTCGGTCAGAGCGACCTGCACCGAACCCGACAGCAGCTTGGCGACGCCGGTGTCCGGGCCGGCGACGCCGGTCACGGTGCCGAACCCCGCCTCGTCGTAGTACCCGTTCTCGTAGGCGTAGTACTCGCCGGCGAACTCCTCGTTCTTGATCCACGAGTACTGGACGCTGATGTCGCCGTAGTCGGCCGACGCGCCGCCCGCGCTCTCGGACGAGGCGGGAGAGCTCGAGCCCGAGCAGGCACTGAGGGCGAGCGCGGCAACCGCGACGGCGGCGAGCGTCGCGCTCAGCCGGCGCAGGGTGGGGGACGATGACATGACTGCCTCCTGATGCTGTGACGGCCTCGCGGGCCGCGATGGGTGGCGGAGTGTCGCGCCGCCGTCGGGACGGCGGCATGGCGCGCATCCCGGATCGGATCGACGGTAGGACTCCGACGTTTCGCGGAGGGGGCGCACTGTTTCCGAGGCGTTACGAGTCGCCGACGGCGCGGTCCTGCACAGCTCGTGCGCACGGTCTTTACATCACCGACACATCCGTGGTGTTTGCTGTTGCCACTTCGCGAAAGGGGAGCCGTGGACCTGAACACCGTGACCGTGTACCGTGCCGCCCGTTCGCGCTCCGATCTCGACCTGGCACGGGGAGAGCGGTTCCTCGGAGGAGGCACCTGGCTGTACTCGGAACCGCAGCCGGAGGCGACCGGGCTCGTCGATCTCACCACCATGGGGTGGCCGGCGATCGAAGAGTCGGATGCCGGCATCCGAATCAGTGCGACGTGCACGATCGCCGAGCTCAGCCGATATCGCGGACCGTGGCGGGCGGTGCCGCTGTTCACCCAGAGCGCGCACGCCCTGCTCGCGTCGTTCAAGGTGTGGAACGTCGCGACCGTCGGCGGGAACATCTGCCGCGCGTTCGCAGCGGGGGCGATGGTGTCGCTGTGCACGGCGCTCGACGGCGTCGCCGAGGTGTGGACGCGGCCCGGCGACGCGCGGGGCGATGCGTACCGCATCGCCGTCGCCGACCTGGTGACCGGCGACGGCACGACATCGCTCGGCGCCGGCGAGGTGCTCCGCGCGATCGAACTGCCCGCGCGCGCCCTTCGTGCCCGGGCAGCCCTGCGCAAGATTGCACTCACCGATCTCGGGCGATCCGGGGCGGTCGTCATCGGTCGTGTCGACGACGACGGCGCGGCGGTCTTCTCGGTCACCGCGGCGACGTGGCGCCCGTCGGTCCTCCGCTACGAACGCATGCCGTCGGCAGAGCTTCTGCGCGCCGACATCGAGGGACTCGACGGCTATTACACCGACCCGCTCGGCGCCGCGGACTGGCGTCGGCAGTGCGCGAGCGTGCTCGCGGAGGAGATCCGGAGCGAGCTGTCATCGTGAGGTTCGAGATCAACGGCGAAGACGTGGATGCCGCGCCCGCTCCCGGGCAATGCCTGCGCACCCTGCTGCGCGAGCACGGGCACACCGAGGTCAAGCGCGGGTGCGACGCCGGCGACTGCGGGGCCTGCTCCGTGCTGGTCGACGGAGAGCCGGTGCACTCGTGCATCTTTCCCGCGCAGCGTATCGACGGTCGGTCGGTGACGACCGTCGCCGGCCTCGGCATCCCCGGCGCTCTGTCGCCGCTGCAGGAGTCGTTCGTCGAGCACTTCGGCTTCCAGTGCGGGTACTGCACGCCCGGCATGATCGTGACCGCCTCGACCCTGAGCGAGAGCGACCTCGATGACCTGCCGCGCAGGATGAAGGGCAACCTCTGCCGCTGCACGGGGTACCGGGCAGTGGAAGAGGCGATCCGCGACGGGGTCTCGCGCTCGGCGCGCCCCCCGCGCGGAGCGCAGAACCGCGGCGCGCGGAACCTCGGTGCGACGGGGGTGCGTCCGGGCGATGCGGTCGGACATTCGGTGCATCCGCCGGCGGCTGAGCGCGTCGTCGCCGGCCTCGAGCCGTACACGTTCGACCTCAGCGCCGACGAGCTCGCCGGCCCCTTCGCCGGCGCCCTCGTGCTGCGGGTGCTCGGCGCGCCGCACGCGCACGCGCGGATCACGGCGATCGACACGACTGCGGCCGAGGCGCTGCCGGGCGTGCACCTCGTTCTCGACCACCGCAACGTCGCCACGCCGCGTTTCTCGACCGGGCGGCACGAGCACCGCGAGGACGATCCCGATGACACCCTCGTCTTCGACGACACGGTGCGTTTCGTCGGGCAGCGCGTCGCCGCGGTCATCGCCGACACCGCCGCGATCGCGGAGGCGGCGCTGCGTCTCATCCGTGTCGACTACGACGTGCTCCCGGCCGTCTTCGACCCCGAGCTCGCGCGCTCCCCGGGTGCTCCGCTCCTGCA
>QFPD01000246.1 GCA_003248845.1 Microbacterium sp.
GTGCGGTCGCTTTGCACGATGAGGGGTCCGTCAGCCATAACGGACAATTCTACCGGCGCGCGGTCGCCCCGGCTTCAGGCGGGGCCGACCCGCACGATGCTCGACACCGGCAGCGTGCGCTCGACGTCGACCGTGCGATCGAGGCCGCGCAGGCGCCCGCCGCCGAGGCCCGTCGCCTCGATCGTGAAGGTGCGCTCGGCATCGTCGGGAAGGCGCACCGTGACCGTGATCGTCGCGCGGGCGCGCACGGCCTGTTCGAGCTCGCGTCCGAGCCACGCGGCGTCCGCGTCTTCGGACTGGGCCGCGCGCAGTCGCGAGAGGAGATCCGCGTACACCGCTTCCGGGGCCGGATCGGCCTCCGGCGGCGCGGCGAGACGGTGGCGGTCGAGCGGGCGGCGCCGGCCATCGGCATCCACCGCGATGATCGGGTAGCGGGCGTCCGCGATCATCCAGAACGCGGTGTCGGCGCTCGATCGCGTCACGAGATCGTCGCCGTCGGGTACGAGGCCGAGGGGGCGCAGCGCCTGGTCGACCGCGATCGTCTGCAGCATCGCGGCGTCGTCGCTCGCGACGCGGGTGCGTCCGCTCTTGTCGGGACCGACGCGCAGGGTGCCGTGCCGGGAGGCGGAGCGTTCGATCTCGTAGGCGAGCGGCTGCGGCAGTCCCGTGAGCGAGAGCTCGAGCAGGAACTCCCGCAGGGACTCGGCGGTCTCGCCCGCCGTGAGGGCATCGGCGAGCGTCTCGGCGGTGAAGCGGTAGCTGGATGCCTGGGCGCGCGACTCGCGCCGCGCCATCGCGCGCAGTCGCAGGTCCAGGTGCGGCGCGAGCGACCCGGGTGCGATCGCGGTGAGGTCGTTCTGCAGGTAGACACGGTCGACCTCGGGGGGCAGGAGGGCGCCGAGAGCAGCCTCGTCCGGCGCGGCGCCGTCCGCCGCCCGGCCCATCCACACGGTCGGCTCGCCGGCGCCGTCGACGATCGCCCAGCGCTGCAGGAGGCTCGCGAGCTCCTCGGCGCGTGCGGACCACGAGGGATCGTACGGGTACGCGTTCGGCCACGCGGGCAGCGGGAGCCAGCCGCCCGGCGCGGTGCGCAGAGCCGCCGGCAGGTCGGCGATCAGACGGGCCGCGACGGCGGACCAGCGGGCGGCGGTGCTCCCGCCGAGCCACTCGATGCCCGCGGGCGTGACGAGGAGCGTGCGCCCCTCGGGAACGAGCAGGCCCGCGCTCTGCCCGATCGCGACGAGCTCGTCGGCGGCTGGCGCATCCTCCACCGCGCCGGTCTCGACGAGGCGGCGGCGATCGGCGGCGCCCAGGGTGCCTGCCCCGATGCGGCCGAGGGGTGCGACGAGCGCCGCGTGCAGCACGTCGGCGAGTGAAGCCGTGGCAGTGAAGGCGCGCTCGGCGGATGCCGCGTCGGCGGCCGGACCGTCAGCGCGAGCTTCCGGCGTCGCCTCCCACGTGGCCGCGTCGATGCGGCTCGTTGCGCGAACGGTGTCGGCGACGCTCTCCCAGACGCGTCCGTCGGCGTCGAGCAGGGCGCGGGCGACGAGGGCGTCGCGTGCGGCGCCGGGAGGGGCGCCGGTGGCCACGGCCGCGTCCAACGCGTCGGCCTCTGCGGCGGTCAGGTCGACGAGGGCGCGCGAGATCGACACCGGGTCGAGCAGGTGCTCGGCGGCATCGAACGCGTCGTTCCAGTGCGCGGTGGGGGAGACGTGCCGGGCAAGGAGCAGTGCGGCGAGAGAACGGTCATCCCGCGCCGCGAGCTCGTGCGCGAGGGTGCGCGCGGAGGGCCCGGTCACGATCAGCGACCCTTGCCGACCCGCGCCTTCCGGATGAAGGTCATGATGAGCACCGTCAACAGGAGCAGGAACGCCACGATCGGGGCGATGTACACCGTCGTGCCGAGCGCAGGCCAGACGCCGGTGCCCATGTCTGCGCCCGAACGCGACCCGATGATGATCGCGGCGAAGCACACGATCGACAGCACGACGAGCCCGAGGGACATGAACGCGAGGATGCGATCGATCCGGCGGACGGGCAGATCGTCGGCCGGCTTCGGAGTGCGCGGTGCGGAGGAGGACATCGGCTTCAGCCTACTGCGTCGCGCCGCTCGATGCGCAGGCCGTGCCGTAGGCTGGGAGAGGGGTATCCGTCCCCTCTTTCACAGCGCCCGCACGCGGCGAGCACATCAGCGAGGTTCACATGCCCACCGGCAAGGTCAGGTTCTACGACGACGAGAAGGGTTTCGGCTTCATCACCACCGATGACGGCCAGGACGTCTTCCTGCACGCCACGGCCCTTCCTGCGGGATCGGTCGTGAAGACCGGCTCGCGACTCGAGTTCGGTGTCGCCGACGGCAAGCGCGGCCTGCAGGCCCTTGCGGTGCGAGTGCTCGACGCGCCGGTGAGTCTCGCCAAGCGCAACCGTCCGAAGCCCGACGACATGGCGATCATCATCGAAGACGTCGTGAAGCTGCTCGACAAGGTCGGCGGGGACCTCCGCCGCGGACACTACCCGAGCGGGGCGCAGGGCACGAAGGTCGCGGCGATCCTGCGCAAGGTGGCCGATGACCTCGACGCCTGAGCCCGCCGCTTCGGTGGCCGCTTTCGCGGACGAGCGGCTGCTCGGCGCGCACGATCTCGCACTCGCGGCTCTGCGGGAGATCACCCCGGCGGCGACGATCGGCGAGCCCGCGGGCTACACGCTCGAGGACGGCGGCGTCGTATCGCTGCGGTTCGCGAACACGATGGAGGGCTACCCGGGCTGGTTCTGGACGGTGAGCGTCGCGGTCGTGGATGATGCCGAGCCCACCGTGCTCGAGGCCGAGCTGCTGCCCGGAGACGGCGCGCTGCTGGCCCCGGAGTGGATCCCCTGGGCCGTGCGTCTCGCCGAGTACCAGGCGGCCGCGGCCGCAGCGGCGGACGCAGCCGGCGAGGAGGACGACGCCGACGATGCCGAGGACCTCGAGGGCGACGACGAGCACGACGTCGACGACCTGGACGATCTGGATGCCGCCGACTTCGACGACGACGGCTCGCCGATCCTCCACGCGGGCGACGTCGACGGCGTCGACATCGACGAGCTCGACGACTCCGACCCGGAGGCCGACGAAGACGACGAGTCCGATGACGACGAGGACGGCGCGGACGGCGACACTCCCGACGTCGAGTCCTGACACGGCCGCCCGCTGACGGGGCGACCGCGTCGTCGCTCGTCAGTCGCGCTGGTGCTCGACGGTGTACTCGATGCACTTGACGAGCTGGCGCACGTCGTCGGGCTCGATCGAGACGAACGTCGCGATGCGCAGCTGGTTGCGGCCAAGCTTGCGGTAAGGCTCGGTGTCGACGATGTCGTTGGAGCGGAGGCTCGACGCCACCGCCGCGGCATCCACGCTGTCGTCGAAGTCGATCGTGACGACGACCTGCGACCGGTCGGCGGGGTCGGCGACGAACGGAGTCGCGTACGAGACCGACTCGGCCCAGTCGTAGAGCGCCTGCGACGACTCGGCGGTGCGGGCCGACGCCCAGCCGAGGCCGCCGTGGCCGTTGATCCACTCGAGCTGCTTGTCGAGAAGGAACAGCGTCGCGACGGCGGGGGTGTTGAGGGTCTGGTTCAGCCGCGAGTTGTCGAGCGCGTTCTTGAGGCTCAGAAATTCGGGGATGTAGCGCCCGGATGCCGCGACGCGCTCGATCC
>QFPD01000247.1 GCA_003248845.1 Microbacterium sp.
ATCCTCTGGCACGGGTTCTGCTCGGTGCACCGCCGGTTCACCGTCGACCAGATCGACAAGGCGCGCGCCGAGCACCCCGGCGTCCGCGTCATCGTGCACCCCGAGTGTCCGATGGCCGTCGTGGATGCCGCGGACGAGGCGGGCTCCACCGATTACATCCGCAAGGCGATCGCGGCGGCGACCGAGCCGACGACCTTCGCGGTCGGCACCGAGATCAACCTCGTCCAGCGCCTCGCGGCGCAGTTCCCGCAGCACGAGATCTTCTGCCTCGACCCCGTCGTCTGCCCGTGCTCGACGATGTACCGGATACACCCGGGCTACCTCGCCTGGGTCCTCGAGGAGCTCGTCGCGGGACGCGTCGTCAACCGCATCGAGGTACCCGGCGACGTTGCCGACCCCGCCCGCACGGCCCTCGAACGCATGCTGGCGGCGAAACCGTGACCGCGCTCGAGGTCGTGGTGGTCGGGTCCGGTATCGCCGGACTGACCGCGGCGCTGCACGCTGCCGATGCGGGTTGTCGCGTGACGCTCGTGACGAAGGACGTCCTCGAACACGCCAACACCCGCTACGCGCAGGGCGGCATCGCAGGGGTCATGTTCGACGACGACCGTGTCGAGGATCACATCCACGACACCCTCGTCGCCGGTGCGGGACTCAGCGATCCCGACGCCGTCCGCGTGCTCGCCGAGGAAGGCCCCGGGCGCATCCGTGAGCTGATCGCGCTCGGTGTCGAGTTCGACCGTGCGGCGGACGGTGACTTCGTCAAGGGTCTCGAGGCGGCGCACTCGTACCCCCGCATCCTGCACTCGGGCGGGGATGCCACCGGCACCGCGATCGAGAAGGCCCTCGTCGCGCGTCTGCGCGCGAGCGCGGTGCGAGTCATCGAGCACGCGTTCCTCGTCGACCTCGTCATCGACGGGGCGACAGGACGCGCGGCGAGCGTCGACCTGTGGTGCGACGACGCGCGCCGCGAGGTGCTCCCGGCGGACGCGGTCGTGCTCGCGACGGGGGGTGCGGGGCAGCTCTACGCGCACACCACCAACCCCCCGGTCGCGACGGGAGACGGCATCGCCGCGGCGCTGCGCGCGGGGGCGGCGGTGGTCGATCTCGAGTTCGTCCAGTTCCATCCGACGGTGCTCCCCGCCCAGGGCGCGGCAGACCCGTTTCTCGTATCCGAGGCCGTCCGCGGCGAGGGCGCGGTCCTGCGCGACGACCAGGGCCGCCGCTTCATGCTCGACGTGCACCCGGATGCCGAGCTCGCGCCGCGCGACGTCGTCGCCCGCGCCATTGCCGAGGTCATGGCCGCGCAGGACGGCCGTCCCGTGCTGTTGGATGCCACGGCTCTCGGTCCGGGCGGCGGCGGCAGCGCAAAGCGCACCGCGCAGTTCCTGCGCCGACGGTTCCCGACGATCGACACTGCCGTGCGCGAACGGGGCTGGGACTGGGCGCGCGAGCCCATTCCGGTGACGCCTGCCGCCCACTACCTGATGGGCGGCATCACGACCGATCTGTCCGGTCGTGCGAGCCTGCCGGGTCTGTATGCGGTGGGCGAGGTCGCACGCACGGGCGTACACGGTGCGAACCGGTTGGCGTCCAATTCGCTGCTCGAGGGGGCGGTGTTCGGCGCGCGGGCAGGAGACGCGATCGTCGCGGATGCCGCGTCCGGCACCTGGCCGGAGGCCGCGGGCTTCGCGCGCGGCGTCGAGAGCGTCGCGTCGCCCGCCACGGCCGCGCCGGAGTTCTCTCGCGCAGCGTTGCAGGATCTGCTGTGGGAGGACGCAGGGCTCGTACGCGACGAGAGCGGGTTGTCGCATGCGGCGTCCGTCATCGCCGCGTGGCGAGCGGATGCCGACGAGCCCGCCACCGAGACAGGGTTCGAGGACGCGAACCTGCTGCGCGTGAGCGCGGCACTGACGTCGGCCGCCCTCGCCCGCCGCGAGTCGGTCGGCGCGCACGTGCGCCGCGACGAAACTCCTGACGATCGTCGTCGATCGACCCCAATAACGGCCTCGCAGGACGTTCCCGTCCCGGATCACCGGAGTTTTCGCGGCGCGGAGGTGGCGGCGTGCTGAGCGGCGACCACATCGACCTCGTCGTGCGTGCAGCGCTCGACGAGGATGCCCCGTGGGGCGACCTCACGAGCGAAGCCTTGATCCCCGCCGATGCCGTCGCCACGGCCGAACTGCGCGCGCGCGAGTCGGGCGTGTTCAGCGGCGGAGAGGTCTTCACGGCCGCGTTCGCCCTCACCGATTCCCGGATAGACATCGACGTGCGTCTGTCCGACGGCGAGGCGTTCGCCGCGGGTGACGTGCTCGCGTCGGTCACCGGCCCGGCGCGCGGCGTGCTCCAGGCGGAGCGCGTCGGGCTGAACTTCACCCAGCGCATGTCGGGGATCGCGACCCTGACCGCCGCGTACGTCGCCGCGATCGCCGGCACCGGCGCCCGCATCGCCGATACCCGCAAGACGACGCCCGGGCTCCGCCGCTTCGAACGGCACGCCGTCCGCAGCGGCGGGGGCCACAATCACCGGTTCAGCCTCTCCGACGCAGTCATGGCGAAGGACAATCACCTCGCGGTTCTCGTCGCCCGGCACGGGTCGATCACCGCGGCGCTGCAGGCGGCCCGCACGGCGCTGCCCCACACGACGCACCTCGAAGTCGAGATCGATCGCCTCGATCAGCTCGACGCGGTGCTCGCTGCCGGCACCGGGCCGCGCGGGGTCGGCACGATCATGCTGGACAATTTCTCGCTCGAAGACCTGCGCGCGGGAGTCGCCGCGATCGCCGGACGCACGATCGTGGAGGCGTCGGGCGGGGTGAATCTCGACACAGTAGCCGCGATCGCTGCGACCGGCGTCGACGTCGTCTCGGTGGGCGCCCTCACGCACTCGGCGCGCGCCCTGGACCTCGGGCTCGACGTGCGCGTCGAAGCCTGACCGGAGAGAATTCCGTGCTGTACCTCGACCACGCCGCGACGAGCCCCGTGCGCCCCGAGGCGCTCGAGGCGATGCTGCCGTACCTCACCGAACGCTACGGCAATCCGTCGAGCCACCACACGATCGGCGAGGCCGCCGCCGCGGCCCTCGCTGACGCGCGGGCGAAGGTCGCCGCCGTCCTCGGCGTCCGCACGAACGAGGTCGTGTTCACGTCGGGCGGCACGGAGGCCGACAACCTCGCGATCAAAGGACTGGCGATCGGCGCGGCGCTGCGACGCGACAGCCGTCGCAGCCGCGACTCTCCCGTGCACGTGATCACGACTCCGATCGAGCACGAGGCAGTGCTGGCATCGTGCGACTACCTCGAGCGGGTACACGGGTTCGACATCACCCTCGTTCCCGTCGACGACACGGGTGCGATCGACCCCGCCGACGTCGCGGCGGCGATCCGCCCCGAAACCGCCGTCGTCTCGATCGGCTACGCGAACAACGAGATCGGCACGGTGCAGGACGTCGCCGCCCTCGCGGAGGTGACGACGGCGGCCCGCGTGCCACTGCACCTCGACGCCGTCCAGGCGGCGGGGTGGCTGCCCCTGCGCGGCACCGGCGCCGACGCGCTCTCGCTCGCCGGGCACAAGATCGGCGCGCCGCAGGGGATCGGCGTGCTGGCCGTCCGCGCGCGACTGCCGCTCGAGCCCGTCCTGCACGGGGGCGGGCAGGAACGCGGCCGCCGCAGCGGCACCGAGAACCTC
>QFPD01000017.1 GCA_003248845.1 Microbacterium sp.
ATCTTGGACAAGGGAGAGAACAATGGCCACTCATGACCCGTTCCGCGACCTCGACCGCCTCGCGGCGGGGCTCCTCGACACGCGACGCGGACCGCGCCGGATGCCGATGGACCTGTACCGCGACGGTGACCACTACGTGCTGACCGCCGATCTGCCGGGTATCGACCCGGGTTCGGTCGATGTGGACGTCGATGGTCAGCTGCTGACCATCCGTGCCGAGCGCACTCTCAGCGAGGGCGAGGGCGTCAAGTGGATCACGCGGGAGCGTGAGGCCGCGAGCTTCCTCCGCCAGCTCAATCTCGGCCAGGGCATCGACACCGACGGCATCGCCGCGACCTACAACAACGGTGTGCTGACGGTCACGATCCCCGTGAGCGAGAAGGCCAAGCCGCGCAAGGTGCACGTCGTCTCCGACGCCGCGCCCACAGTGCAGGCGCGTGAGTCCACGTCGGAGCCGCAGCCGATCGACCAGTAAGAAGACGCAGCGAGAACGGGATGCCGGGTTCACACCCTCGGCATCCCGTTCTCGTCGTCTCCCACCGCGGAGCGCTCGGGGGTTCTAGGCTGAGCGGCATGTCATTCCAGGCGTACCTCGACAACAGCGAGGAGAAGACCGGTCGCACTCCGCGGCAGTTCATCGACGAGGCGGCGTCGCGCGGGTACGGCGCCGGCAACAAGGCGGGCGAGATCATCGCATGGCTCGCCGAAGATTACGGCCTCGGACGCGGGCACGCCATGGCGCTCGTGCACGTCATCACGAAGGGGCCGAAGATCGACGCGAAGCACGTCGGCTCGGGCACGACGCATAGCGATGCGTCGGACACGCTGTGGCTGGAGGGCAAGGCGTCGAACCCGGCATCCGCATGAGTCCGACCGCCGTCGAGGTGCGGGGGCTGCGCGTCCGGCGGGGCCGGACCGAGGTGTTCTCCGGGCTCGACGTCGCCATCCCGACGGGCTCGATCACGGGGCTGCTGGGCCCGTCCGGGTGCGGCAAGACGACGCTTCTGCGCTCGATCGTCGGTGTGCAGCAGATCGCCGCGGGCACGGTGACGGTGCTGGGCGCTCCCGCCGGCAGTCGCGGTCTCCGTCGCCGGGTCGCCTATGACACGCAGGCCGCCTCGGTCTACTCGGATCTGACGGTGCGTCAGAACCTCCGCTATTTCGCACGCATTCTCGGGGCGCCGCGCGGCGACGTCGACCGAGTGATCCGCCAGGTCGGGCTGCAGGCACAGGCCGATCGGCTCGTCGGTGCGCTCTCGGGCGGACAGGAGAATCGCGTTTCGCTCGCCGTCGCGATGCTCGGCACGCCGGAGCTGATCGTCCTCGACGAGCCCACGGTGGGGCTGGACCCCGTCCTGCGCGCCGAGCTGTGGGACCTCTTCCGCGCGCTCGCCGACGCGGGCACGACGCTGCTCATCTCGAGCCACGTCATGGACGAGGCGCTGCGCTGCGACCGACTGCTCCTCCTTCGTGCGGGTCGTCTCATCGCCGACACGACGCCTGCGGGGCTGCTGGAGAGCACCGGTGCGTCCGATCCGGATGCCGCGTTCCTCGCCCTGATCCGACGCGAGGATGCCGCGTGAACGGCGCGCGCACCCTCGCCACCGCAGGGCGGGTGCTGCGTCAGCTTGGACACGACCCGCGCTCGATCATCCTCATGCTCGTGGCACCGAGCCTGCTCGTCGGCCTCTTCGCCTGGCTGTTCAGCGATCAGGACGGCGTGTTCGACCGCGTCGGCGGCCCGATTCTCGCGCTCTTCCCCTTCGTCGTGATGTTCCTCATCACGTCGATCACGACCTTGCGCGAGCGTCGCAGCGGCACCCTCGAGCGGCTCATGACGACGCCGCTCGGCAAGGCGGACTTCATCGCCGGGTACGCGCTCGCGTTCGGGCTCATGGCCGTTCTTCAGGCGGTCGTGACGGTCGCCTTCGCGGTGCTCGTCTGCGGCCTCGACGTCGACGGGCCGCTCTGGCAGCTCGGCCTCGTCGCCGTCGTCGACGCCCTGCTCGGCACGGCGCTCGGTCTCCTCGCGAGCGCATTCGCGCGCACCGAATTCCAAGCGGTGCAGTTCATGCCGTTGCTGGTCTTCCCGCAGATCATCCTCGGGGGTCTCTTCATGCCGCGTGATCAGATGCCCGACGTCCTGCACGCGATCAGCGACTGGCTCCCGCTCAGCCACGCGATCGATGCGGTGAACGCCGTCGCCACCGGCGCGGACGGGTGGGACCTGTGGCGGCCGCTTCTCATCGTCGCGGCTTTCGCCGTCGCCGCGCTCGTTCTCGCATCGCTCACGCTGCGTCGCCGCACGGCCTGAGGCCGGACGTCGGATCAGCAGCCGCGCAGCTTCGTCGCGAGCGACTGCAGCTGGCTGAGTTCGGCGTCGCTCAGCACCGACATCCGGTCGGCGATCGATCGGCCATGCGCGGAGGCGACGCGCCGGAACGCGGCGATCCCCTCGTCGGTCGCGCGCAGGATCGCGCCGCGGCCGTCCTGCGGGTCGGGGCACTTGGCGAGGAGGCCGCGGGCGACCATGCGATCCACGAGCCGCGAGACGCTCGGCTGGCTGATGAGCATGTTCGCCGTCACATCGCGCAGGCGAGCCGTCGCGGACTCGCCACGCGTGACGGTCAGCAGCACGTCGTACTCCGCCTGCGTGAGGTCGGTCTCGGAGAAGTCGGTGCTGATCTCGCGGAACACCTCGTGCTGCGCGCGGAACAGGCTCTCCCACGCGGCGACGGCGAGGCGGCGATCGGTCATGGCGTCCACTGTAGTGCGCGGCGCCGACAGGGCGTCCTAGGGTGGGGGGCATGACCCGATCCCGCCTGCGAGCGTCCCCTGCCGGCACGCTCGCGACGCCGCTCGCGAAGCTCGCCGCGGGGTTCGCCGCGACGTTGATCGTTGCGTTCGTGGTCGCTCTGATCTCGCCGATGACGGCGTCCGCGGCATTCGTGGACCGGCCCCGCACGGCCGTCTCCGGTGACGTCGACGACTTCACATTCGACTCGTTCGACGCCGACTACACCCTCACCCGCGCCGATGACGACACGAGTCGGCTCGAGGTCGTCGAGACGATCGTCGCCGTCTTCCCCGAGAGCGACCAGAACCGCGGCATCCGCCGCCTCGTCCCCGACACCTACAATGGGCAGCCGCTCCACCCGCAGCTGCAGTCGGTGACCGACGAGAACGGTGTGCCGCGCGAGAGCGAGACGGAGGATGTCGACGGAGCGCTCTCGATCGTCTCGCGCGCCGACTCGTACGTGCACGGACGCCAGACGTATGTGATCTCGTACACACTCGAGAACGTGACGTGGGACTTCCCCGACACCGGGCTGGAGTTCTACTGGGACGTCAACGGCGTCGACTGGGCCCAGCCGTTCGGCGCGGTCACGGCGCGCCTCCACCTGGACGCGGGCCTCGCGTCCGCTCTCACGGGCGAGATGGCGTGCTATCAAGGCGGCCAGGCGGCGTCGGAAGCCTGCGCTTCGATCACCTCCCAGACAGTCCCGGACGGAGGTGTCGTCATCACGGCATCGGCCGGGGCGCTGGCCCCGCACCAGACGCTCACGATGTCGGTGGGGTTCGTGCCGGGGACCTTCGCGCTGTTCGACGACAACTACTTCGATTCGCCGTTCGGATGGATCCAGGGCGTCGGCGTGCTCGGTGTGGTCGGCGCGGGCGCGCTCGCGATCCGCGCGCGGAGGCGCCCGCTCGCCGATGATCCCGGGCGTCCGACGATCATCGCCGAATACGATCCGCCGTCGAACGTCGATGCCTTGGAGAGCGCTGTGCTTCTCGGCAAGCGCGACAAGGCCGTCGCGGCGGAGATCCTCGAGCAGGCCGTGTCCGGCTCGATCCGCATCGTCGAGGGCGATCGCACCTGGACGGGCAAGACGAAGCTCGTCGCGGAGCTGGTCGACCCGGCGCGCGCCGACGCCGACGGTCACGTTCTGCTGCAGGCGCTGTTCCCGAGCGGGATGCCGGGAGAGCGCTACGAGTTCGGAAAGCAGGATTCGCGACTTGCGTCGCGCGTGCAGAAGCTGCTCTCGATGGCCGACAAGGAGCTCACGGCACGAGGCCTGCGCAAGGCCGTGCCCGCGGGGTCACGGGCGTGGCCGATCGTCGTCGCCCTCATCGCGGGCGCCGTCGTGGTCTTCTCGGGAGTTCTCATGCTCTCTGCGGGTATCGGCGGATTCGTACCGGTCGCTCTCATCGCAGCGGCGGCGGTCATCGTGGTCGTCGTGGTCGGTCTCGTCGCACGGAGGCCGCTCTCGGCCGCGGGCGCCGAGACGCGGGATCACCTCACGGGGCTCGAGGAGTTCATCGCGTGGGCCGAGGCCGACCGGATCCGCATGCTCCAATCCCCGTCCGGCGCGGAGCGCGTGACGGTGGACGTGAACGACCCACGGCAGAAGCTCGCGCTCTACGAGAAGCTGCTGCCATACGCGGTCGTGTTCGGGCAGGAGAAGGCGTGGTCGCGCGAGCTCGCCGTCCTCTACACGGCCGTCGGCGCGACCGGGCCGTATTGGTATTACGGCACCGGGCCGTTCGACGCCGCATCGTTCTCGTCGGGCATCGCGGGGCTGTCTGCCGCGGCATCCAGCTCGTCGTCCACCTCCGGTGGATCGTCGGGCGGCGGCTCCGCCGGTGGTGGCGGTGGGGGAGGCGGAGGAGGCGGCGTCTGACGTCAGCCGCCGGAGCCGTCTCCTGGCTCGAGGATCGCGCGGAGCGTCGCGCGATCGATCGGGGAGGCCAGCCCGTCGACCGTCTCGGTGAGCGCGAAAGCGAGTCCGTGCTCGTCGAGGAACGCGATCGTCTTCTCGAGGCGCGGTGCGGCGGTGATGTGCTCGGCGCCGAATAGCGCCGCGGTGAACAGCGGTGCGCCGTCGCGGATCGCGTGCCGAAGTTCGACCGTCGAGCGCCCGGTGATGCGGTAGATCGCCTGCAGCGCTGCGCTCGGCAGGTCGGGGGAGCCGTCGAGGGTGAGCGAAATCGCGAGGTCGGTCATGCCACCAGTCCACCACAGCGCGCCCCGGACAGAGTGAGGGCCGGTCGGAGAGGCATCCGACCGGCCCTTGTCCCTTGCACCAAGAGTGTCCTGCAATCACATGTCGGTAGCTGCCACAGCAAAACAACTACCGTGCAAGCACTCTATAACGGCCAGATAACGGTCCACAAGGGTTCGTCGTTATCTTTTCGTGATTCTTATCGCATCCATAGGTTCGGCTTCGCGACCGACACGTCGACTCCCGGCTGTCGCCGACCCGGCACCCGCGAAGCCAGGCTTTCTCGCCGGACGCACGAATGCCCCCGTTCTGGGATACGGGGGCATTCGGGCGTTGCGGAGCTGCTTACTTGAAGGCATCCTTCACGTCTTCGCCTGCCTTCTTGACGTGCGCCTTCGCCTGGTCGGCCTTGCCCTCGGCTTCGAGCTTCTCGTTGTGGGTCGCTTTGCCGACCCCCTCCTTGACCTTGCCGCCGAGGTCTTCGGCCGCGTTCTTGATCTTGTCGTCGAGTCCCATCAGGTTCCCCTCTCTCTCGCCAGTAGACCGACGCTAACGTCGTCGCCGTCAACCGAGCGAGGGGGTTGACGCGAAGCCTCGGTCGTTCTACAGCAGCTCCGGATCGACGAACCACTCGGGCAACGGGTCGGCCCACGTCACCCACTCGGCGGGACCCGCGGCGAGCTCGTCGAGAGTGACGAGGGCGGTATCGAGGATGCGCGCGACCGCTCCGGGCATCACGTCGATTCCGGTGAGGACGAGGTCCTGTCCCGTGAGGCTGCTCGCCATCGCGGTGTCGAGGGGGTCGATCCAGATCGCGGATCCCACCTGATCCCAGCGCGCGAGGGTATGCGCGCGCGAGGCGATCCGGCAGAAGCCCGCCGAACGGACGATGCGGCCTCCCCTTCCCTCATCGATGCTCTCGAGTGCGCTCACGAGCCGCGCCGGGTGGAAGGGGAGCAGGCGCTCGTAGCGCTCCGTCGTGACGCGAGGGTCGGTGAGATACGGATCGTGCTCGTCGTTGAGGGCCCGCACCCAGCCCGCGCGTTCGAGAACCTCCTCGACGCCCGTGGGAGTGCCGCCGGCGCGCAGCGCGCGGATGTCGTCGGCCGCGCCGCGGGAGAGACGCGCTCGCGCCGTCGGTCCCAGATGCGCGACGAGGGACATGAGGACCGAGAGAGTCGCCGTGTCCACGCGCTCCCAGTTCACGATGCACACGTGCGCGGCCGCCTCCAACTGTGAGACCGCGCGTCGGGCGCGCGCGCCGACGTCGCCGCGATCGTCGCCGGCTGCAGCGCCGCGCACAAGGGGCGAGTCGTCGCGGAGGTCGTCCAGCAGATGGACGGCGTCGACGACGCAGATGATCTCGGCTGCGGGGCGTCGCAGGCACGGTTCCAGGTGCAGCGCGTCGATGGCGGCATCCACATCGAGGACGATGCGCTCGCTGTCCGCACGCGAGCGTGCGAGCGGCACGACGATGGTCGGGGAATCGGAGACGTGAGCGACCGGACGGCCGGTGGCGGCACCGAGGGCCCGCGCATAGCGCCGCCGCTCCGAGCTGCAGACTCCGACGACGACGAGAGGGGAGGAGGGCACGACGATCCTGCTTTCGTTTGACGGGACTCGTCATCCACCTTAGCTTGGTATTGAGAATAGTTCTCAATAAGGAGCCGCCATGAAAGTCCGTGCCTCGCTGAAGTCGCTCAAGGAGCAGCCCGGCGCTCAGGTCGTCCGCCGCCGCGGGCGTGTGTTCGTCATCAACAAGCAGAACCCCCGCTTCAAGGGTCGCCAAGGGTGACATGACGAAGGGCCCGAGGTGTCGACCTCGGGCCCTTCGTCATCTGCTCCCCATCGGGGAACGCCGGTCAGTACCAGCCGTTGGACTCCGAGTGGTCCCACGCGCCGCACGGCGTGCCGTACCGACCCGCGATGTAGCCGAGGCCCCACGCGATCTGCGTCGCCGGATTGGTCTGCCAGTCGGCGCCGGCGGAGGCCATCTTGCTGCCCGGCAGGGCCTGCGGGATGCCATAAGCGCCGCTCGAGTTGGCCGCGTTCACGCGCCAGCCCGATTCGCGGTTCCAGAGCGACAGGAGGCAGGCGAACTGGTCGTCGCCCCATCCGTAGTTCGCGGCGGCCATCGAGCGGCCGATGCCCTGGGCGGAGGCGGGGTCGACGTTGACGTCGACGGACGGGACGGAGGAGCCCCCGGACGATGAGTTCGACTCCGCAGCCGCCTGCGCGGCGGCGGCTTCGGCGGCGGCCTGGGCGGCGGCGGCTTCGGCAGCAGCCTGAGCGGCCGCGGCGGCTTCCGCGGCGGCCTTCGCAGCTGCTTCCTCTTCCGCCTTCTTCGCGACGGCCGCGTCGAGACGGCCGCGCAGCATCGCAGCCTGCTCACGGACGGACTGCGTCGCCGTCGCGGCCTCGGCGGTGAGCGACGGGATGAGGAGCGCCGGTGTCACATCGAGGTCTTCGAGCTTCTCGATCACGGTGCCGAGGGGAGCGGTGTTCACGACGGTCGACGTCGTGCCGACGTCGAGGCCCGACGTGCGGATGTCGACCGTCACCTGGCGCGCCTCGTCGATCGCGGCGCGCGCATCGAGCAGCGCCGACTGACCCTGGGAGGTGATCTGTGCGAGGGGCGCAGAAACGGCTTCGGAACGTGCGGTCGCGGTGGACTCCGACGCGGATGCCGCGTGCGGGAGGGCCGCTCCGGTCGTGGCGATCATGCCGACGACGAGACCCGCGCAGACGAGAACGGGCGTGGCGGAGCGGAGAGAGAAACGGGGCATAGGGGTACTTCCGGTGAACCTGAACCGCGCGATGTCGAGGCATCGGCCGCGGTCTGCGTCCTCGGGTGGGCGCGAAGGTCACAGGTTGGCAACGTTTTCTGGACAGAACCGGCGCGCTTCCTGAGTGAAAGCTGGGAGCCACGACGCGACAAGAGGCCGGTAGCGGGCCGGATTTGGCACGGCCTGAGGCCCCTACCGGCCCGTCAGTGCGCGGTATAGAGTCGCGATCACAGGCCAGGAATCCGGCGCGGCATACGCTGTTCACAGGCTAATTCGGGGAGCGAAAGATCATGGCATCCAATTCCGCAGCAGAGATCATCGACGCGGTCGGAGGACCGGGGAATGTGGCCAGCCTCACGCACTGCGCGACGCGCCTGCGTTTCCAGCTGCACGACGGCACGAAGGCGAGCAAGGATGCCGCGGAGAAGATCCCCGGCGTCATGGGGGCTGTCCCGCAGGCCGGCGACCGCTTCCAGGTCGTGATCGGCGGCGGCGTGCAGAACGTCTACAACGACATCATGGCGCTGCCGGTGATGGCGAGCGTCGGCGGAGGCGCGACGGGTGCCGGCGAGAGCGACGCCGACATCAAAGCGCGCGAGCGGGCGAAGGGTCCGCGCGGCACGAACGCGTGGCTCGACAGCCTGTTCGAGTTCTTGTCCGACTCGTTCCGGCCCATCCTCGGGGCTCTCCTCGGGGCATCCCTGTTCATCACATTCATGGCACTCATGGCGACCCTCGGTGTCATTCCGGCGTGGAACTCGCCGGGCGTCACCCTCGAACCGTCGTGGGCATTCGTCAACCTCATGTGGCAGTGCGTGTTCGTCTTCCTGCCGCTCATGGTCGCCTACAACGCATCGGCGAAGATCGGCGCCGACCCGTGGGTGGGCTTCGCGATCATGGCGGTGCTGATGCTGCCCGGCTTCTCGGGCCTCGCTGCGGGCGTCGACAAGACCCCGCTGTTCGGATTCGAACAGGCGCAGGTCGCGATCGTCCAGATCTGGGGCCTGCCGATGCCGATCGCGGATTACTCGTCCCAGGTGTTCCCGCCGCTGCTCATGGCGGCCGTGCTCGGTCCGCTGTACAAGCTGCTGCGGCGCATCATCCCGGAGAACCTGCAGTTGATCTTCGTGCCGTTCCTCGCGATGCTCATCATGATCCCGCTGACCGCGTTCCTCATCGGGCCGATCGGTGTCTACGTCGGTGCGGGCCTTGCCAGTGCGCTCGCCGCGATCAACTCGTTCTCGCCTTTCATCTTCGCGATCGTCATTCCCCTCGCGTACCCGTTCATGGTCCCGCTCGGTCTCCATTGGCCGATCAATGCGATCATGCTGCTGAACATCCAGACGCTCGGCTACGACTTCATCCAGGGCCCCATGGGCGCGTGGAACTTCGCGTGCTTCGGCGCGACGGCCGGAGTCCTCTTCCTCGCCTGGCGGGAGAAAGACAAAGACATGCGCCAGACCGCGACGGGTGCTCTTGCGGCGGGTCTCCTGGGCGGTATCTCGGAACCCTCGCTCTACGGAATCCATCTGCGCTTCAAGCGCATCTACCCGCGCATGCTCGTCGGATGCCTCACGGGTGGCCTCATCATCGGCATCGGTTCGCTCGTCCTGGGCCTGAAGAACGGCATCACGACGCAGGCGTTCGTCTTCACCTCGCTTCTCACGATCCCCGCGTTCGATCCGATCGGGCTCTACCTGATCGCCGTGTTCGGCGCGTTCGCGGTCGCGATGATCCTCGTCATCATCTCGGGCTACAAGACCCCCGATCAGGCCGGTGCCGCCGCGGTCGCCGTGGCGACCGCCGGTTCGGGCACGGCCTTGCGCGACGCCGACGAAGCGGCATCTGTGTCGAACGTCGCCGGCGGCGGCGAGCTGCTCGCGGGCGCTGCGACGGGAGCGGCCGGAGTCGCGACCGCCGTCGCGACGAAGGCCGACGGCGCCACTGCGGAGGTCGGAGCGCTGCTGCAGCTGGCGGCGCCGATCGACGGGACCGCCGTCGCCCTCGATCAGGTGTCCGATCCCGTCTTCGCGGGAGGCGTGATGGGCCCGGGGGTCGCGATCGAGCCGTCGGGCGACACGGTCTACGCGCCGGGTGCCGGCGTCGTCGCCGCAGCGCAGCCGACCGGGCACGCGTTCGGCCTGCAACTCGACAACGGCATCGAGGTCCTCATCCACGTCGGCATCGACACGGTGAACCTCAAGGGCGAAGGCTTCGACGTCAAGGTCAAGAACGGCGATCGCATCGAGGAGGGGACGCCCCTCGTCACCTTCGACCGATCGGTGATCGAGAAGGCCGGCTACCCGCTCGTGACACCGGTGATCGTGCTGAACGCGGATGCCTTCGACACCGTCGACCCCGTGAAGCTCGGCCCCGTCTCCCACGGCGATCCGCTCCTCGACGTCCAGAAGAAGGCCTGATCGGCCCCATCCGCGGAGCGCGTCGGTCGCGCGCATGCGCCGCAACTGCAAGGGATCGTGCGCGACTCGCCGTGGGACGGGGCGTCCGGGCGGCGTTTCGGGAGCGCGGCCTTGCAGTTGGGGCGCGCCGCGCGCCGCTGCGGTCAGGCCCGGCGCGCGCGTAGCGCCGAGACGGCGTCCCAGACCGCGTCGGCGACGAGGCGCTTGGGGCCGGATGCCTCGGCGAGGATCTCACCGGCGGCATCCATGATCAGCACGTCGTTGTCGGGGCGCTCGAACCCGCGCTCCCCGTCGACGCGGTTGACGACGAGGAGGTCGGCGCCCTTACGGGCGGCCTTGCGGCGGCCGCGCTCGAGCAGCTCCGCATCGGAGTCGGCGGTCTCGGCGGCGAAGCCGACGATGACCTGGCCGGGGCGGCGCCCGGCGACGAGCCCCGCGAGGATGTCGGGGTTCTCGACGAGGTCGAGTTGCGGCGCTCCGTCCTCCTTGCGCAGCTTCGCCGGTGCGACGGCGGCCACGCGGTAGTCGGCGACCGCGGCGACCATGACGGCGATGTCGGCGGATGCCGCGGCATCCGCCATCGCGACCTGGAGCTCGGCGGTCGTCGAGACGCGCTCCACCACGATTCGTGGATGCCGCAGAGCGGCGTCGAGCACGCCGTCGTCGACGTGTGCGGCGATCAGCGTCACCCGCGCCCCGCGGTCGGCGGCCGCAAGGGCGAGCGCCGCGCCCTGCCGCCCGCTCGACCGGTTGCCGAGATAGCGCACGGGGTCGATCGGCTCGCGCGTGCCGCCCGTCGACACCGCGACCGCCAATCCCACGAAATCCGTGAGTCCGGCGCGGTCTCCGGATGCCGCGGCATCCGCCACCTGCAGGGCTGCGGCGAGGATGTCGTCCGGCTCCGTCATGCGTCCCGGGCCGGTATCGCCGCCCGTCAGCGGTCCATCGGCCGGGCCGACGACGTGCACCCCGCGTTCTCGCAGCGTGCGGATGTTCGCCTGCGTCGCCGCGTGCTCCCACATCGCGGTGTGCATCGCGGGCGCGACGACGACGGGCGCGGTCGTCGCGAGCAGCGTCACGCCGAGGAGATCGTCGGCGATGCCGGCGGCCATCTTCGCAAGCGTGTTGGCCGTCGCCGGGGCGACGATGACGAGGTCGGCGGACGTGCCGAGCGCGACGTGCCGCACCTCTGCGACATCGTCATGCACGCTCGTCGTGACAGGATGTCGCGAGACGGCCTCCCACGTCGTCGCGCCGACGAAGTGCAGCGCGTTCGCGGTGGGAACAACATGCACCTCGTGACCGTTCGTCACGAGTGCGCGCACGAGGTGCACCGTCTTGTACGCGGCGATGCCGCCCGTCACGCCCACGACAACGAACATGGTCCGATCCTGCCACGCGGGGTCGGCGGAGAGGTCACGAGCTCTGTGTGCACCGTCATCGTCCACGTCCCGCCGTCGGCTGCGCCCGGTGAGACCGCGGCTCCCGTGCGCCTTCTCGCGGTGCGCGACGAGGACCCGGCGCGTGCATGGGATCCGCTCGGCGCGTGGTGGCCCGACCAGCCGGGCGTGATCGGGGTGCGCGATCGACGCGCCGGGGGCGCATGGCTCGCGGCCGATCCAGCGGCGGGAGCGCTCGCGGTGATCCTCAATCGGGCGGATGTGGCGGTCGACGGCGACGCGCCGCTCGCCTCGCGCGGGCGGCTCGTGCTGGACGCCGTGGCGGGCCGTCCGCCGATCACGCCCCCGCCTACGCACGGGTTCAACCTCGTCGAGGTGACCGCGGGAGGCGCCGCCGTCACGATGTGGGACGGCTCTTCGCTGCGGCGGGCGGACCTCGGCCCCGGCATCCACATGATCGCGCACGACGACGTCGACGACCCGCGCACGGCGCGGATCGCGGCCTGGGGGGATGCCTTCGATGCGCCCGCCGCTGACGACGAGAACTGGCGAGAGCGCTGGCTCGACACCCTCGAGCGCACGAGCGTGCTCGCGCCCGTCGACGACCGCGCCATCGTGCGCGACAACCGTCCGTACGGCTACCCGACGCTGTCGCTGCTCGTGTGCGCGGCATCCGTGGACGCGTCGGGAGTCGATGTGCGCTACGGCGAGTTCGCCGAGCCCGGTGCGTGGAACCGGCCCGTCCTGCGCTGATCAGGCGGCCCGGCGGATCGCCGTGACGATCGGCGTCGTCGCCTGCACCGACAGCCGCACGATGAGGATGCCTGCCGCGAACGTCCCCGCGATGATGACGAGCGACACGGGCGCGAACAGCACCGCAGCGCCGACGAACGGGAACGCGAGCACCCCGCCCACCGCAGCCCCGCCGAACGCCGCCCACCGCAGGGGAACCATGACCGTGAGCGACCTCGCCTTCTGGAGCTGATCGGCGGGCATGCCGATCCGGTCGAGTCCGATGATGAGTTCGCGGTCCTCCAGGACGGATGCCGCCTGCGTGACGCCGACCGAGCACGCCAGCAGCACGAAGCCGGCGCCCAGAGTGACGAGGACGCCCGTGCGCATGTCGGCGAAGAGGATCGCGTCGGACGCGGCTGCGCCGCGCGAACCGGCGTCGGTGCCGAGGATCGTCGCAAGGCTCGCGCCCGCACCGCCGACGACGGCGATGAAGGCGATCATCGCGATGCCCGATACGCGTCGCCATGCGACGGCGGCGTTGCCGGCGAGCTCGCGGCCGGCGATCAGGCGCGACGCGGAGGTCGCCGATCGCGCCATCGCCCGGCCGCGTGCGGCGACGAGCGGCGCACCCATCGCGTTCACGAGCAGGAGAGCGGCCGCGAACAGCCCGAAGAGGACCGCGATGATCGCGATCGGACCGAGGGCGCGGCCGAGAGCTTCGCCGATCATGCCGAACTGGCTCGCCGCGAAGCCGACGACGGCGACGAGCGCGGCGCATCCCACGAGCACGGCGGTCCGACGCGGCGGTGCGTCGCTGCGTCGCCGCACGCCGAGCGGCGTCAACCGCACGCGCCGCAGACTGACAGCGGCGCTCGCCGTGGCGAGG
>QFPD01000248.1 GCA_003248845.1 Microbacterium sp.
GATCGACCGCCTCGGCCTCGACCGCATCGACCTGTACCTCATCCACTGGCCGAACCCGAGCGTCGATCGGTACGTCGAGACGTTCCGCGCCATGATCGACCTGCAGAAGGAGGGGAAGGTCACCTCGGTGGGCGTCTCGAACTTCACCGAGGCGATGCTCGCACGTCTCATCGACGAGACCGGGGTCACGCCGGCGGTCAACCAGGTCGAGATGCACCCCTACTTCCCGCAGGCGAAGCTGCGCGCGTTCCATGCGGCCCACGGCATCCGCACCGAGAGCTGGAGCCCGCTCGCCCGCCGCAGTGAACTGCTCACCGAGCAGGTCATCGCCGACGTGGCCTCTGTTCATGGCGTCACGCCGACGCAGGCGGTGCTCCGCTGGCACACTCAGCTCGGCTCGACACCTATTCCGAAGTCTGCGACGCCCGAGCGCCAGATCGAGAACGCCGACGTCTTCGGCTTCACGCTGACGGATGCCGAGGTCCACGCGATCTCCGGGCTCGAGCGAGGCCGCCTGTGGGGCGGCGATCCGGACACGCACGAAGAGATGTGATCGCGGCGCCCAGCACGCGGCCGCGGGGTCAGTCCGTCGACGCGGTCTGCGTGCGGAGGGCGTCACGGCGCGTGTGTGCGATGCGCGCGAGCAGCCGGTCGACCCCGTAGTAGACGTAGCCGACCGCCACGAGCGCGACGGTGAGGCCCGCGATCCACAGGACGACGCCCCCGAGCCCATTCGACTCGACGTTCATGAAGGGGTAGGGGACGCGCACTCCGGGGGCGAATTCGCCGCCGAGTGCGCTGTACGTGAAGGCGAACACCAGGTACGCGTAGGGGATGATCGCCCAGAGGAGAGGATCGTGACGGTGATGGCGTGCATCACGGCCGCTTCACCTCGAGCGGAGGGTGTCGAGTACCCGTGCCAGCCCTTGCTCTGCGCGTCGCGGAGCGTCACGATCGCCGACCACACCATCCACGCGAGGCAGAGCACATTGCTCATCACCGTGTAGTAGAGGAACGAGTTCCACGAAGGGTTCGCGCTCCACAGGCCCGAGACGCGCGCGATACCGACCAGGATGACGAAGGATGCCACGGCCCGATACGGGAACGCGATCGTGCGCAGGGCGATGGCCATCCTCACATCGTAGGCGGGCGCCGGGGGGAGGATGGAAGCGTGGAGACGCCCGCAGCATTCATCGACCGCACGCTGCGTGCCGAGGCATCCGAGTGGCGGACGTGGGCGGACGGGGACGCATCGGTCGGCGGACTGCACGTGTACGGGGCGTCGGTGGGGGCGGTCCGCGGAGTGGTGCGTGACACCCTGCGGCGGTATCGCGGGATGTCGCACGACGAGATCACGGCGCTCGCGTCGGAGCTCTGGTCCGAGCCTGTCCTCGAGCGTCGGCTCGCGGCTGTCGTGCTGCTGCAGGGGCAGGTCGCGGTCCTGACGGGCAACGACCTCACGCGCATCGAAGGATTCCTGCGCGATGCGCGCGTCTCGAGCCTCACCGAGCCGCTCACGATCGACGTCGTGCGCCCGCTCCTCGGGCGACTCACGGGTGTGGAGGCGGAGCGCGTCGAGCGGATCGTCGCGCGATGGTCGGAGTCGGATGCCGAGGGCTTGCGCACGGCGGCCTCGCTTCTGTCTGATCGACGTGAAGGCTGACGCTCCGCGCGGTCGCCGGGCGGGCGGAGTCCGCGCGCTCAGTGCGGGGCGTGGTACTCGCTCTCGTTTCGCTTCCAGTAGCCCTTCACGACGATGCGGTCGGCGTCGAGACCCCACCGTTCGATCAGCAGAGCGCGACCGGACTTGACGATCGCCTGCTCGGCCGCGACGAAGGCGAAGACGTCGCCCTCCGGCCGATCGCCGCCGCCGAGCGCCTCGAGGCGAGCAGCGAGAGCCGACCCGGCGGGAGCAGACCCGCGATGCACCTGCTCGACGACGACGCCGTCGGGGGTCGCGATCGGCAGCTCGCGCTCGGCGTCCGGAACCTCCACGAGGATGCGTCCCGTGGCCGCCGCATCCATGAGGCGGGCGAAGCGCCGCATCGCGGGAACGGCGGTCTCGTCTCCCGCGAGGAACCAGGCGTCCGGCCGCCCTGAGATGAGGAGCGACCCACGCGGGCCGCCCACTCCCGCGGGCGCCCCGATCTCGGCGGTCGCGGCCCACGGAGCGGCGACGCCCTCGCCCGTCGTGGCGCCCGTGACGCCCGGGGCGCCGTGGATGGCGAACTCGAGGTCGAGCCAGCCTTCGTCCCCGTCCCAGCTGAGAGGTGTGTACTCGCGGTTCGGGGCGGAGCGGAGCTCCTCGACCGACGAGGTCTCGCCCGAGGGGAAGAACACACGGATGTGGTCGTCTGCGCCGGGGGAGTCGAACCCGCGCAGCTCCTCACCCTCGAGGCGGACGCGCACGTACTCCGGGGTCAGCCATTCGCGCGCGGCGAGGCGAACGGAGCGGAAGCGCAGCTCCTGTCCGCGGCGGTCCAGCCGGAAAGAGGGGGACGAAGTCGACGTGGTCACGTTCCCTAGGATGCCTCATCCTGACCGAGGGGTCGCTCACGGCGGATCGTCGCGGCCTCGCCGTGCACCACTGACGAGCGTCGCGGGGCGTCAGAGCTGCGCGCCGTCATCCCAGGGGTCGTCCCGGTGCGGAGCGCGGCCGCGCCAGGACTCGTACGCCATGAGCCACCCGATCGAGACGATGACAGCGAGCGTCAGGCCGAGCCACACACTCTCGAGGATCAGCCCCACGACGACGCCGAGAACGAGGAGCACGACCGTCCCGCCGAGCCAGCCCCAACGGCCGCGCGGCCAGCCGGTCTTCGGGGGGCCGTCGTCGGCGCCGGGTATGAACGTCACGACTCCACTGTAAGGTCGTCTTCTTCACCCGTGCTCTCGTCGCACATGATCATCCAATCGACGCCGAATCGGTCGGTGAGCATGCCTCAAGGGTGGGCGCCCCGGCGCTCACACGTCCGGCCAGATCGCGATATCGACGCCGTGATTGTCGGGGGAGGCGAGGGTCCACCACCGGCCCTCCTCGTGATGCACGAGTCTGCCCCCTGCGGCGAGGGCCGCGTCGACGCGCGCGCGACCGACCTCGGCGGGCACTGACACGTCGATGTGCGAACGTCCGCGTCCACGGCGATCGATGTCGTTAAAGGCGAGTTGGATGCCTCGGCCGTTCGGATCGATCGCGTCCGCGTCCCAGAGGTCCTCGTAGCCGAGCGCGGCGTTCCAGAACGGACGCACGTCGACGTCGGGATGCCTCGCCACGTTGAGATTCACGACCTGCAGTACGGAGGGATCCGATGCGAGCCCGAGCTCGCGCGCGACCGCCGATACGCGGCGGGCGATCTCGACATCGGTGGCATCCAGCGCGAAGTCGACCCCCGCGGTCCGCACCACCACGCCACGCGGACGGAGGTCGATATCGGGAGTGCGGCCGAGATCGCCGACGGCGGCGGCGACGGCCGCGACGAACGCGCCGCCTTCCGCGAGCGATGCCGTCCGCCAGTGCGCGTGCGCGCCGGTGAAGAGAACGCGCCACTCGGCGACGCCGTCTACGGCATGGAACTGCTGAGGCGTCACCGCGTCACTCATCGCCCGGCCCTCCCGCCGAATCTCCCCACGCGGCGACGTCGATGAGGTGCCCCTCTGGTGAGACGAG
>QFPD01000249.1 GCA_003248845.1 Microbacterium sp.
GTGCCGTGCGGGTGACGCCGAGGAGATTCGTCGTCGTGAGAGCGAGCACCGCCACGATCGCCACCGGCTGCTCCCACCCGGCCGGCGCGGCGTACGCGGCGAAGGTCATGGCCATCGCGGCGCAGCTGGCGGTCTTGCCGACGATGAAGCCCCATCCCGCGACGAAGCCCCACCACGGACCGAGCTCCGCACGACCGTACGCGTACGTTCCGCCCGCGACGGGATGGGCTGCCGCGAGCTGAGCGGAAGCGGTCGCATTGCACAGCGCGACCAGCGCGGCGACGGCGAGTCCGACGAGGAGAGCACCGCCGGCCGCCTCGGCGGCTGGCGCCCAGACGGCGAAGACACCGGCGCCGACCATCGAACCCAGACCGAGCGCAACGGCGTCGCCGAGGCCGAGGCGGCGTGCGAGAGCGGGTGAGGACACGTGCGCACCTTAGTCGCCGCGCGTGGCGCGTACGTGAACGGATCTGGCGCGGAGCATCCCGCTACGCGGGCGCCCAGAGCGCCCGTCACCGGCCGTTCACGTGGATCCGGTGAAATCCACGTGTGGCTCGCTCCCGCACACGGCACACACCGCGCACGCCGGCGCTCGCCGCTGGCCTTGCGGTCGGGGCGGTCCTCGTCGCCACGGCCTCTGCGCGCCTGATCCTGACGCGACAGGCCGCGGTGGCCCGCCGCCGGATCGGAAAGCCGCTCGGTGAGATCCCTCTCGACGCGGACCGCGTGTGGCGACCGAAACGCGGCGGCACGCCCGTCGAGCTGCTCATGGTCGGCGATTCCATCGCGGCGGGGCTCGGGGCGGAACGCCCCAAAGACGTCCTCGGCGCGCGGATCGCGAAGAGCGTCGCGGGATTCCTGCAGCGGCCCGTCCGCCTGCGGACGGCGGCGCAGGTCGGTGCCGAGTCGCAGGATCTCGCGCGCCAGATCGACTGGCTCCCGGAGACGTATCGTCCCGACGTCGCGGTCGTCATCGTGGGCGGGAACGACGTCACGCACCGGGTACCCGTCGCCTCAGCCGCGGCGGACCTGGCGGATGCGATCACGCGTCTGCGCGCCCGCGGCGCGGAGGTGGTCGTCGGCACATGCCCCGATCTCGGCGCCCTGCGCGCCGTCCCGCAGCCGTTGCGGAGCCTCGGCGCCCAGGCCTCGCGGCAGCTCGCCCGTGCGCAGGCGGTCGCGGGTGAGCGTGCCGGAGCACGCGTCGTCTCGCTGCGGCGTGCCGTCGGCCACCTCTTCGTCGCGCACCCCGATGACATGTTCAGCATCGATCGGTTTCACCCGAGCGCCCTCGGCTACCGTCGCACGGCCGATGCGCTCGCGCCCGAGGTCGTCGCGGCGCTGGCAGGTGCGGCCTCGGCGCCCACGGATGCGCCGTCGACGCCGGTCGCGCTAGCGAGCCCGGCCACGCGGGCGCAGAATGTGCGCATGACTCTGCACGTGCGCACGACCCTGCCCCAGAACGGCCCCGCGACCGCGATCGAACTGACCGACGCGCAGGTGGAGGAGCTCGGGGGCGGCAAACGCGCCGCCGTCGTCGTCCGCATCGGTGAGCGCGTGGCGCGCCTCCGCCTCGGTGTCATGGGCGGCAAGAACCTGATCGGTATGTCCAAGGCCGCGCGCGCCGAGCTCGGCGTCGAGATCGGCGACACCGTCGAGGCATCCATCGATCTGGACTCCGCAGAGCGCGAGATCACGGTGCCGGACGACCTCGCGGCGGCGCTCGATGCGGACGGCCTGCGCGCAGCGTTCGACGCTCTCGCGCCCTCTCGACGCAAAGAGATCGTTCGCGGCGTCACCGAGGCGAAGCAGGCGGCGACACGCGAGCGCCGCATCGCCGCGGCGGTCGATTCGCTGGGCTGAGCGCCCCGGCATCCGTGGCGCGTCGCTTCTCGCGCAGCTCGACCGTCGGTTGACGAGGGCGCGCGCGCCCGGTTTGCTGGAGGGCATGCCTCAGCTTGACGCGGAAGCCGCGGACGCCGTCGACCGCTACCTCGTCGAGACGCTCGTGGGGCGCGATGTCGATCTGGATGCCGCGGTCGCCGCTCAGCGCGCAGCCGGGATGCCGGACATCGAGGTGGCGCCGACCGGCGGCAAGCTCCTGCACCTGTTGACCCGGGCGATCGGCGCGCGCCGGGTGCTCGAGATCGGCACCTTGGGCGGTTACTCCACGATCTGGCTGGCGCGGGCGCTGCCCGCGACCGACCCCGACGCACGTGTCGTGACGATCGAGGCCGAGCCCGCGCACGCCGCCGTCGCGCGGCAGAGCGTCGATCGGGCGGGCGTGGGGGAGCGGGTCGAGATCCGCGTCGGCCGCGCGGTGGACGTGTTGCCGACACTGAACGCCGGCGACGCATTCGACCTCGTCTTCATCGACGCCGACAAGGAATCGAACACCGTCTACCTCGATTGGGCTGCGCGGCTCGCCCGTCCGGGGGCGCTCGTCGTGGTCGACAACGTCGTGCGATCGGGTCGGGTCGCCGACCCCGCCGACGACTCCGCACAGGTCGCGGGAGTGCGCGCGGGACTGGCGATGCTGCGTGACGATCCGCGGTTCGAAGCCACGGCGCTGCAGACCCTCGATGCCAAGGGCTGGGACGGGATCGCGATCGCCCTCGTCACCGGCGAGGCGTCTCCCGCAGCGGGTTGATCCGGCCCGTCCTCTGTGACCTCGGCATCCTGGTCACTATGCTCGAAACCGGACCGACGACGCTCCGAGATTCATCCTCCACAAGCAAGGAGTCCCCTGTGGCACTGATCGAGGCTGTAGGCGCACGCGAGATCCTGGATTCGCGTGGCAACCCGACCGTTGAAGTGGAGGTGCTCCTCGACGACGGCATCGTCCAGCGTGCGGCCGTCCCTTCCGGCGCGTCCACCGGCGCGTTCGAGGCGTACGAGCTGCGCGACGGCGACAAGAGCCGCTACGGCGGCAAGGGCGTGCTGAAGGCCGTGAACGCCGTCATCGACGAACTGGGCCCGGCGATCGAAGGCGTGGATGCCAGTGAGCAGCGCATCATCGACGAGATCCTCATCGCGACCGACGGCACGGAGAACAAGTCGCGCACGGGTGCGAACGCGATCCTCGGCGTGAGCCTCGCGGTTGCGAAGGCGGCGGCCGATGCGGCCGACCTGCCCCTGTTCCGCTACCTCGGCGGTCCGAACGCGCACGTCCTGCCCGTCCCGCTGTTCAACGTCATCAACGGCGGCGAGCACGCCGACAACGGCATCGATTTCCAGGAGTACTTCCTCGCCCCGATCGGCGCGGAGACGTACGGTGAGTCGCTCCGTTGGGGCACCGAGGTCTACCACGTCCTCAAGGGCGAGCTGAAGGCAGCCGGTTACAACACCGGTCTCGGCGACGAGGGCGGCTTCGCCCCCGACCTCCCGAGCAACCGCGAGGGTCTCGACTTCCTCATCAAGGCGATCGAGAAGGCCGGGTTCACCCCCGGCAAGGACGTCGCCGTCGGCCTCGACGTCGCCGCCACGGAGTTCTTCAAGGACGGCGTCTACACGGTCGAGGGCAAGGCCTGGTCGGCCGAGAAGCTCACCGACTACTTCGCCGACCTCGTCGCCAACTACCCCGTCGTCACGATCGAGGACGCCCTCGCCGAGGACGACTGGGATGCCTGGAAGCACCTCACCGACGCACTGGGCTC
>QFPD01000250.1 GCA_003248845.1 Microbacterium sp.
GATCGCGCCGACCGCGAACAGCCACGTGTACCAGCTGTAGGGCTGGACGACGACCATCAGTACGAAGCACGCCACTCTGATCGCCATCATCGTGAAGTACTTCGTCATGCGGCTGTGCGCGTCGTCCCGCGGGGCGCGCGGCAGCGAGGTCGCAGACTGAGTCGGGTAGTTCTTCACGGTGCCACCAGCCTACGCCGCCCCGAAGGGCTCGCACACGGAGCGGGCCGTGCGATCAGGCCCCGTAGCGCGCGCCCGACGACGCTCCCAACGCGATCACGAAGACGAAGAACAGCACACCGATCACGAGCAGCGCGAGGCCCGCCCATCCCACGATGATGCCCGCGAGCGCCATGCCGCGGCCACCCTCGCCCGAGCGCTTGATCTGATTGAGCGAGATGTGCCCCATGATCGCGCCGGCGAGCGATCCGACGAACGGCAGGATCCACAGGAAGCCGACGATCGACAGAATCATCGAGGCCACAGCGAGACCGTTCGTCTTACGGGCCGGCGCGTAGCCGCCGTATCCGTAGGGCAGAGCGGGCGCCGCGCCCGGCGCGGTCTGCACCGGAGAGGCGGGAGCGCCGGCGGGTGCAGCGCCGTACGGCGAGGTCGGATAAGCGGGCGGGGCGTACGTCGGCGGTGCATACGCGGGAGGCGCGGGCGGTGTGCCGTACGCATCCGTGCCGTATCCACTCGTGTCGTACGACGGCGCCGTCGGCGGGACATACGGGGCGCCGTCGTACGTGGGCGCCGAGTCGGCGGGAGCCTCCGGCACTGTCCCGGCGGGAGGCACGGGCGGCACGGGCGGTGCGGTGGGCAGGTCGTTGCGGGGCTCGGCGCTCTCGGGCTGCGGGCTGTTCGGATCGGTCACGGGGGCTCCTCTCGCCGAAAACCAGCCTAGCGTCGAGGCGGTGCGAACGAACGTGGATGCCGGTTCGCACTAGGCTGGTGCGGTCCTCGAGCGATGGGAGTCCCATGTCCACCGAGAGAGTCGTCCTCGTCACTGGGGGGAACCGCGGCATCGGCCGCGCGATCGCCGAACGCTTCGTCGCCGCTGGGTACAAAACGGCCGTCACGGCGCGTTCGGGCGAAGGACCGGCGGGCACGCTGACGGTCCGCGCCGACGTCACGGATGCCGCGTCGCTGGACGCTGCGTTCACCGAGGTGGAGCAGCAGCTCGGCCCCGTCGAGATCGTCGTCGCGAACGCGGGCATCACGAAGGACACGCTGCTTCTGCGCATGACGGAGGAGGACTTCGATTCGGTCGTCGCTACCAACCTCGGTGGCACGTTCCGCGTCGTCAAGCGCGCATCCAAGGGGATGCTGCGGGCCAAGTGGGGTCGCGTCATCCTCATCTCGAGCGTGGTCGGCCTGTACGGCTCCGCGGGCCAGATCAACTACTCGTCCTCGAAGGCAGCCCTCGTCGGCTTCGCCCGTTCTCTCACGCGCGAACTCGGCGGGCGCGGCATCACGGCGAACGTGGTCGCACCCGGCCTTATCGAGACGGACATGACGGCGGAGCTCCCCGCCGAGACTCAGGCCGAGTACCGGCGGAACATTCCGGCGGGTCGATTCGCCACCGCCGACGAGGTGGCGGGCGTCGTCACATGGCTTGCGTCGGAGGACGCCGCGTACATCTCCGGCGCCGTCATCCCCGTCGACGGCGGTCTCGGCATGGGCCACTGACCCGCTGGCGAATCAGCGCGTGATCGCGTCGACGATCGCAGTACCGAGGCGATCGTGCGCGGAGAACTGCGGCCAGTGCGCCGTGCCGAGCTTCACGACCTCGGCATCCGCGATGGCCGCGAACTCATCACCGTGCGGCCCCCATCCCGCGACGAGGCGACGGAACGTCGGCTCATCGAGACTCCCCATCAGGAGCGTCGTCGGCACACCGAAACGACGCACGTCCCTGAGTTCGATCGGATCGGTCGGCACCCGACCCGGAACACTGTGGGTGAGGGGGAGCGTGCGCCGACGTGTCGCCTCGTCGAGATCGAAGGTGTCATCGGTGTCGAAGAAGTCCCAGCCGGGGAACGGCACAACGCCGTCCACGACGGGAAACTCCGAGATGTCTGCACCGGGGAAGGGTGGGATCGTGTCGACGAGAATGACGCGCGCCACGCGATCGGGGCGGCTGTCGACAGCACCCCATGCGACGTTGCCGCCGCCGGAGTGCCCGACGACGACGACCTCGCCGTCCGCGCGATCGATCTCGGCGACCACGGAATCAACCCAGTCGCAGATCCCGACGTCGGCGCTCTCCGCCGCCGGCCGGCCGACTCCGGGCATGGTCAGGGGCCGCGCTCGAAGGCCCTCCGCGCGGAGGGAGGGCAACACGTCCTCCCATGAGGAAGCATCGAGCCAGAGGCCGGGGATCAGCAGAACGTCCATGCGTGGCACGCTATCGGGGGCCGCCGACATCCGGTAGCGTCCCCGCCAGCGCGACGCGTCAGGGCAGGAGCGGGATCAGCTCGCGAAGATCCACCGGACCGATCACGAGGTCCGCCTGAGCGCGCACGGCGGGCTTCGCGTTGAATGCGACGCCGAGACCGGCCGCAGCCATCATCCCGAGATCGTTCGCGCCGTCGCCCACCGCGATCGTGCGGGCGAGCGGCAGGCCTGCGTCGAGAGCCCACTCGCGCAGCGCGGCCGCCTTGCCCTCGGCATCCACGATCTCGCCGTCGACGAGGCCGGTCAACACGGCGGCGTCCGACGCGAGACGGTTGGCGCGCCACGTGTCGATGCCGAGGCCGGGCGCAATGGTGTCGAGGATCTCGTGGAAGCCGCCGGAGACGACCGCGGCGATCCCGCCACGCACGTGGATCTCGGCGACGAGCTCGGCGGCACCGGGCGTCGGATCGACGCGCCCGCGCACGCGCTCGAAGGCGCTGAGCGGCACGCCCTGCAGTGCCCGCACGCGCGAACGCAGGCTCGTGGCGAAGTCGACCTCGCCGCGCATCGCGGCCTCCGTCGCCGCAGCGACTTCAGCGCCGCGCCCCGCCTCGTCAGCGATCAGTTCGATCACTTCGTTGCGCAAGAGGGTGGAATCGGCGTCGAACACGACGAGGAAGCGAACATCAGGCACCCGACAAACCTAGCGGTCGGCGCGCGCCCCTCAGCGCGTGATGCGCGCGTTCTTGCCGACCACCGTGATGCCGCTGTCGGTCACGGTGAAACCGCGGGCGATGTCGAGGGAACGGTCGACACCCACGGTCGCGCCCGGTTCGAGGACGACGTTCTTATCGAGGATCGCGCGATGCACGCGCGCCCCCGCGCCGACGTCGACGTGGTCGAACAGGACCGAATCGGTGATCGTCGCTCCTCCCGCCGACAGCGTCCACGGCCCCACGACCGAGCGCTCCAGGTGGGTTCCCGAGAGCACCGATCCGAGCGACACGATCGAGTCGATCGCATTGCCCATCCGTCCCACGCCGTCACGCACGAACTTCGCGGGCGGCGAGTTCACCGCCTGCGAGTGGATCGGCCAGTCGGTGTTGTACAGGTTGAAGATCGGCAGCGTCGAGATGAGATCCATGTGCGCGTCGAAGAAGGAGTCGATCGTTCCCACGTCGCGCCAGTAGTCGCGGTCACGATCCGTCGAACCGGGGACGTCGTTGCGCTTGAAGTCGTAGACCGCTGCCTCTCCGC
>QFPD01000251.1 GCA_003248845.1 Microbacterium sp.
GCTCGGGCCGTCCGCGAGGGCCGCCAGGACGAGCTTGCGGTTCGTCAGTGACTTCGAACCCGGCACGCTGACGGTGGCCTGGACGGGTCCGGTGGCGGGCCGTGCCGGCCATCCGGAATCCGAGGCCGGATGGGGGAGGGAATACCCGGTCGCAGTCATCGGGTTCTACCCTAACGAACCCCTCCGACACCCCCGACATTCAAGGACACCCATTGACATCGACGCTCTCGCCGGTTCTTGACGAACTGCCGGACGTAGACTGGGCCGCGATGGAAGAGCAGGCGGCCATGACGCCGCGGACCCAGAGCACGCCGCCGACGACGGACGACGTGGACGGAGCAGACCCGCGCTCGCAGTTCGAGGAGCAGGCGCTGCCGTTCATGGACCAGCTGTACGCGGCGGCCATGCGCATGACGCGCAATCCTGCGGATGCCGCCGACCTCGTGCAGGAGACCTTCGTCAAGGCGTTCGCGTCCTGGGCGTCGTTCACACAGGGCACGAACCTCAAGGCGTGGCTCTACCGCATCCTGACGAACACGTACATCAACACGTATCGCAAGAAGCAGCGTGAGCCCTACCAGGGCACGATCGACGAGCTGGAGGACTGGCAGCTCGGCGGTGCCGAATCGACCACCGCGACGAGCGCCCGCTCGGCCGAAGCCGAGGCGATCGACCACATGCCGGCATCCGTCGTCAAGGACGCGCTGCAGTCGATTCCCGAGGACTTCCGCCTGGCGGTGTACCTCGCCGACGTCGAAGGCTTCGCGTATCAGGAGATCGCGGACATCATGAAAACCCCCATCGGCACGGTCATGAGCCGCCTGCATCGTGGCAGGCGCTTGCTGCGCGACCTTCTGGCCGAGTATGCGCGGGAGCGCGGCATCGATGTGCCCGCCGCCGCGACGGAATCGAGGAGCAGGAAATGAGCGACTGCGGCTGCGACAAGGCGCGCAAGGATCTGGAGGAGTACCTCCGCAACGAGGTCTGCAAGACGCAGCACTCCGACATCACCGAGCATCTGGCGAACTGCCCCGAGTGCCGTGATGAGGCGCTCGTCGCGACGACGCTGACATCGGTGATCGCTCGCGCCTGCAGGGAGACGGCGCCCGAGCAGCTGCGCGACCAGGTGCTCGCGCGCCTGCGCGCCGAGCAGGCCACGCACCACTGAGTCCGCGTCCGCGCGGCTGTGCACCTCAGGACGCGCGGCTGAAGACCCGCAGCGAGCGCGGCACGACATCGATGCGCAGAGGCAAGGAGCCGAGCGGGTCGCCGTCCGCGTAAGCCGTGACCGACGGCGACGCCAGCCGCACGGCGCGCACCCGGAAGGTGGACACCTGCGCGACGGAGGTGTGCGTGCCCCGGTACACGCGGGGGAGCAGCCGCAACAGCTTCAGCCTTCCCGCTGGGCGCACGAGCGTCACGTCGAGGAGTCCGTCCTCGAGGTCGGCGTCGGGGCAGATCGGGATGCCGCCGCCGTAGCTGCGCCCGTTGCCGACCGTGGCCATCACGAGGTCGCCCTCCACGCGCTCCGTCGCCCCATCCGCGTGCTCGAGCTCGAGGTCGAAGGGAATGCCGCGCAGCGTCAGGAACTCGACGAGGATCGCGATGTTGTAGCGCATGTGCCCGCGCGGCCAGCGCATGCGGTTCGCGCGGTCGTTGACCCTCGAGTCGAATCCGCTCGCGAGCACCGTGCCGTACAACACCGACGAGCCATCCGCGCGCGTCGCGCGGGCGAGGTCGATCGTGCGGGTCGAGCCCGCGATCACGGCGTCCGCCGCCGCGTCGGCGTCGAGGTCGTGCAGCCCGAGCGCGTTCGCGAGGTCATTGCCCGTGCCCGAGGGCACGACGCCGAGCGGGACGTCGCCGCCGGCGAGGATCTGGATCGCGAGCGCGGCGGTGCCGTCACCGCCCGCGACGACGACGGCGTCGACGCCGAGGTCGAGTGCGGCGCGCAGCAGGTCGGACGACTCGGCAGCGCTGCCGCCGGAGATCACGCTCACGCGGTGACCCGCGGCGCGCAGCCGTTCGGCGACGCGCATCGCCGCGCCGGTGCGTGCGCCGGCGCGGGCGGCGGGATTCGTCAGGAGCGCGACATCCACGGCGTCCTCCTCGGTCTGCGGGGTCTCTCGGTCACGTCCGGTCGGGCACGAGCACTCCCGGGTTCATGATGCCCTGCGGATCGAGGGTCCGCTTCACGCCACGCAGCAGCTCGATCCCGAGCGCACCGATCTCGGCGGCGAGGCCCTCGAGGTGGTCGCGCCCGACGGCATGGTGGTGGGTCGCGGTGCCGCCCGCGGCGGCGATCGCGCGGGATGCCGCGGCCTTGGCATCCGCCCACTGCGCGAGTGGGTCGTCGGTGAGCGCCGCGACCACCGTGAAGTAGAGCGAGGCGCCTGCCGGGTAGACATGCGAGATGTGGCACATGACGATCGGCGCGGTGCCGCGCGCGCCCAGACTCGCCTCGATCGCTCGGGTCACGGCGTCTTTCAGCCGCGGCAGGGATGACCAGACGGTCGCGGTCTCGAGAGTCTCGGCGAGCACGCCGATGTCGAGGAGGGCGTCGCGGAGGACGGGTGCGGAGAACCGGCCGCGCTCCCACGAGCGCGCCGGATCCTCGCCGCGGGTCTTCGCGCCGTGACGCACGAAGATCGCCTCGGTCTCGCTCTTCGTGCGTTCGGCGTCGTCGGGAGTGGATGCCTCGAAGGTGGCGACCGCGAGCGCCCCCGTCATGCGCAGCAGATGACCGCCCATGACGGCGTTCACCCGCGTCTCGGACTCGTCGCTCAGTCGCAGCACGGTCGGTCGGATGCCTGCCTGCGTCAGCTCACGGAACGCCTCCGCGCCCGCCATGGTCCGCATCATGCGGATCACCTCCGCCCCCTTGTTATAGATGGTCGAGGTGTAGAAATTGCTGATCTCGCGGAAGCTGTCGGGACGTATGGGGTGTGCCAGCGGGCCCGAATCTTCGGGGAACTGGACACTGCGCAGCAGCCGCACATCCTCGATCCGCTTGACCGCCTCACCCTGCATATCCTGGCTGAACAGCTGATCGCGCAGCACGGTGAAGCCTTCCTTGAGGCTCAACTGGAACCAGTCGCGGCAGGTGACGCGGTTGCCCGACCAATTGTGGAAATATTCGTGCGCGATGACCCCTTCAACGCCGTCATAATCGCCATCGGTCGCGGTCGCGGTATCGGCCAGCACATATTTGGTGTTGAAGACGTTGAGCCCCTTGTTCTCCATCGCCCCCATGTTGAAATCGCTGACCGCGACGATGTTGTAGCAGTCGAGATCATATTCGCGGCCGAACACCTCCTCGTCCCATGTCATGCTCGCCTTGAGGCTGTCCATCGCATGCTGCGTGCGGTCGAGGTCGCCCGCGCGGACCCAGATGGCGAGCGCCACCTCGCGGCCGGTCATGGTCGTGACGCTGTCGCGGCGGGCGACGAGATCGCCGGCGACCAGAGCGAACAGATAGGACGGCTTGGGCCAGGGATCGTGCCATTCGGCCCAATGCGTGCCGTCGCTGCCTTCTCCCCCTGCCACGCGATTACCATTCGACAGCAGCACCGGAAACGCCGCTTTCGGCCCTGCCATCCGCACAGTATAGGTGCTGAGCACGTCCGGCCGGTCGGGAAAGAAGGT
>QFPD01000252.1 GCA_003248845.1 Microbacterium sp.
ACGCGACCCCGGGCGTCCCCGAGGAGCGCCGCCGCGAGCGGCGTCTGGTGCAGGGTCTCCCCGAGTTCGCTGACGACTTCGGCGGGAGTGTCGATGAGTCTGTCGAGGATGCGCATGAGCGCCGGTGCGACGTGATCCGTGGAGCCGTCGCGATCAGGGACTGGGCGACCCGCGAGGCGGTGGAGGTGATCTCGCTCGGCGCGAGTGAGTCGGAGCGCCTGCGCGATCGCGGCGAGCATCTGGGCGGACGGTTGCGGGCCCGACGCCCGCTCCAGTCGCGCGTAGTAGTCCGGCGACATGTAGGCGAGCGCCGCGACATCCTCGCGGCGAAGGCCCTCCGCGCGGCGGCGGCGCCCGCGTGGCAGACCGACGTCCTCAGGCTGGAGCGCGCCGCGGCGCACGCGCAGGAACTCCGCGAGGCCTTCGCGATCGATCGACATGATCCTCCTCTGCACTCCTTTCCATCTCCGTCCCGGCGCCAACTCCACCGGCCGAGCCGCAACCACACCTCTCAGGCGTGCCCTGAGAGGTCCTGGATGCCGCCCCCCGCCTCGCGCAGAGTGGACTCACCCACCGAGCTTTGGAGTATTCATGCCGCGCCGCGCCGTCGACATCACCATCCCCGATCTCTCCGGCACTCGTGCCGTCGTGACGGGCGGCAGCGACGGGATCGGGCTGCGCATCGCCGCGCGTCTCGCCGCGGCGGGCGCGGAGATCGTTCTTCCGGTCCGGAACCTCGAGAAAGGGCAGGCCGCCGTCGCGGAGATCGTTCGCACGGCGCCGGGCGCGTCCGTGACCGTCCGGGCGCTGGACCTCTCGTCGCTGACGACGGTGCGCGCTCTCGGAGACACCCTCCGCGACGAAGGAGTGCCCATCGGCCTCCTCGTCAACAACGCGGGCGTGATGACGCCGCCCACGCGTCGGACGACCGCCGACGGGTTCGAGCTGCAGTTCGGCACCAATCATCTCGGCCAAGTCGCTCTCGTCGCCGAGCTGCTGCCGTTGCTCGAGGCGGGGCGGGCCCGCGTCGTCTCCCAGGTCAGCATCTCCGCGGATCGCGGTGGCATGAACTGGGACGACCCGCAGTGGGAGCGCTCGTACGACGGCGAGCGCGCCTACAGCCAGTCGAAGATCGCCCTCGGCCTCTTCGCGCGAGAGCTCCAGCGACGCACCGCCGAGGGCGGCTGGGGCATCACGAGTTTCCTCTCGCACCCCGGCATCGCCCCGACGAGCCTGCTCTCGGCGCGGCCGGAGATCGATCGCGATAACGACACCGCGGCCGTACGTGTCATCCGCTGGATGTCGGCGCGCGGACTCATCGTGGGGTACCCCGGCGTCGGCAGCGCTCCCCGCACTGTACGCCGCGACTTCCCCCGACGCTGTGCCCGGCGAGCTCTACGGGCCCAGCGGTCCAGGTCATCTCGGCGGCACGCCGGGCCATCAGCGCATGTACTCGCGCCTCGCCGACGACGACGCCGCGAGGCGCGTCTGGACGATCTCCGAGCAGCTCATCGGAAGGTCGGTGACGTCTCTGCGCTGAGGCGGCAGGCGGCGTGCACGCGAACTGGTCATGACGCCTGGCACTGTGGTCTGACCACATGTAAGATCGTGTCGTGCTCACGATCCCCGAGACCCTCCACGCGCAGGCATCCGCCGCCGTTCACAAAGCCGACGGCCTACGCTCCCCCGGGCGATTCGTCGTCTCCGGCATGCTCGCGGGCGCGTACATCGGGATCGGCGTCGTCCTCATGGTGTCCACCGCCGGTCCGCTCACGGCCTCCGGGGACGGACTCACCAAACTCGTGAGCGGCCTCGTCTTCGGCGTGGCGCTGACGCTCGTCGTCTTCGCGGGCGCCGACCTCGTAACCTCCGCCATGGTGGTGCTCCCGCAGGGCGCCCTTATGCGCGCCGTCGGCCCGTGGCGCGCCCTCGGCACGGTCGGCGCGACATTCGCGGCGAACCTCGTGGGCGCGCTGGCATTCGCGGGTCTCATCGCAGCGTCGGGCGTGCTGCACGCCAACGCCGCGGCGGGCCAGATGCTCTCCGACATGCTCGCCGCCAAGGCGCACGAAGGCCCCGTCGAGCTCTTCGTCCGCGGCATCCTGTGCAACGTCCTCGTCTGCCTCGCGATCTGGATGTGCGCACGCGTGCACTCCGATGTCGCGAAGATCCTGCTGATCTTCGCCGCGATCCTCGCCTTCATCTCCTCGGGTTTCGAGCACGTCGTCGCCAACATGACGACCTACGGCATCGGGCTCTTCACGGGAGACGCGAACGCGACCCTCCCGCTTTTCGCGAGCAATCTGCTCTGGGTAGGGCTCGGAAATTTCGTCGGCGGTGCGCTCATCGTCGGCGTCGGCTATTGGGTCATCGGCGGATCGCCGCGCCTCACCGTGCCCGCCGAGACGCGGGAGCGCGCGCTCGCGCCGGTAGACTGACACTCCCCGCGGGAGTGGTGAAATCGGCAGACACGCAGGATTTAGGTTCCTGTGCCTTCGGGCGTGTGGGTTCAAGTCCCACCTTCCGCACAGGGTGAGCCAGGATACGCTCTATCCAACCGGCTCCGCCGACCTCCTCCCCCGCCCACCGACCGACGGGAACCGCGTGCACTCTCTGGCCCTCATCCCCTGGCTGGACCCCGAGAACATCATCAGCGCGGCGGGGCCGTGGGCTCTGCTCGTCGTCTGCTTCATCGTCTTCGCCGAGACGGGCCTACTCGTCGGCTTCCTGCTGCCGGGAGACACCCTGCTCGTCATCTCCGGGCTCCTCTCACACTCGACGCCGGCTGCACCGAACGGCATCTTCGGCATCAACGTGTGGTGGGTCGCCCTTCTCATCGCACTCGCGGCATTCGTCGGTGGCGAGGTCGGGTATCTGATCGGCCACAAGGGTGGACCAGCCGTCTTCGAACGCAAGGAATCGGGCCTGTTCAGCCGCAAGAACGTCGAGCGCACGAACGCGTTCTTCGAGCGCTACGGCGGTCTCACCGTCGTCCTCGCACGCTTCGTGCCCATCGTGCGCACCTTCGCCCCCGTCGCCGCGGGTGTCGGTCACATGCCGTGGCGCCGCTATTCGCTCTACAACCTCATCGGCGCGCTGCTCTGGGGCTTCGGGCTCACGATGTTCGGCTACCTCATCGGGTTCATCCCCCCCGTCGCGTGGTTCGTGCAGAACTACATCGATCTGATCCTGCTCGCCGCCGTCGGAGGCACGGCACTCGTCACGCTCTGGCACTACTTCTCCGAGCGCCGCCAGGTGCGCAAGGAGCAGGCGGCAGGCGTCGCCCCCGAGAGCGTCGAACCCCTCACCGACGACTCGCCCGCCTGATCAGGAGGCTTTGCCCGACCGCGCGGCACGGGCCTTCTCGACGCTCGCCTTGAGCGCCGCCATGAGGTCGATGACCTCACCCCCGGCATCTGGCTCCGCCCGCTCACCGAACGTCTCCGCCGTGTCGAGCGCGTCGCCCTGCGCGAGCTTCGCGTCGATGAGCGTGCGCAGCTCCTGCTGATACTCGTCGACGAACTGCTCGGGTTCGAAGTCGCTCGAGAACGACTCCACGAGGGATGCCGACAGCTCGAGCTCCTTCGCCGAGATCTTGACCGGCTCGTCGAGCCCCGGGAACG
>QFPD01000253.1 GCA_003248845.1 Microbacterium sp.
CGTGCCGACACCCAGATGGCTCCACCCCTCGCGGGCGTCGGGTCCGGCGTCGAGCCAGAAGCCATGGGGCTCGCGCGCCGGTCCACGCACGAACAGCGCGTCGGGATCGACCCACGGCACGCGCACCGCGCCTCGGTCGCCCACGCGGCATTCGGTCACCCCCACAGAGTAGAGGTTCGCGCCCAGGGCTCCCCCGTAGGCTGGAGCCGTGAACGAGTTGCTGACATGGCTCCTGGATGCCGTGCAGAGCGTCGATCCGGTGGTGCGGACGATCTTGGCGGGCGTCGCGATCGTGCTCGAGACAAGTGTGCTCGTCGGTCTCGTGGTCCCCGGCGACACCGTCGTCATCGTCGCCTCGACCGCCGTCGGATCGTTCGCCGAGGGCGCCATCCTCGTCGTGGTCGTCATCGTCGGTGCGCTCATCGGCGAGAGCATCGGCTTCTGGCTCGGGCGCTGGCTCGGGCCGCGCATCCGCTTCTCCCGACTGGGGGTGCGCATCGGCGAGCACAATTGGGCCCGTTCCGAGCTCTACCTGCGCCGGCGTGGTGGGCCTGCCATCTTCCTCTCCCGGTTCCTCCCCGTGCTGCACTCGCTCGTTCCGCTCACGGTCGGGATGAGCGGGTTCGCGTATCGGCGCTTCCTCGCCTGGACAGCCCCGGCCTGCACCATCTGGGCCGTCGCATACGTCGGCGTGGGTGCCGCGGCGGCGGGCACGTATCGCGAGCTCGCAGACCGACTCCACTACGCGGGGTACTTGTTCGTCGCGATCATCGTCGTCTTCCTGGGGCTCGCGTATGTCGCCAAACGCATCATCGTGCGCGGCGAGGCCCGACACATGCGGCACGAGAGGAGCGAGGAACCCGATGCCGGCTCATCGTCACCGGCCGGCATGGGAGACTGAAGCGATGCCCTCCGAACCCGCCCCGCGCACCAAGGTGCTGTGGATTGCCCGACTGGAGTACCGCTTCCACGCGTGGCGTGAACGCCGCGCGCGTGCCCGCGGCAACACCCCGAGCGTCTCGGCCTACCCCGGCTACGGCGGCGAGGACTGGGTGCGCGTGCTCGGTCGCGTTCTCATCGTCCCGCCCGTACGGACGCGCGGAGGTGGCGAGTACGCGAGTGTGCGCGGATGGCGCGCCTTCGCATCGGTACCCGTGGGTTACGCCCAGGTCACGGTCACGATCGATGGGGTGCAGCACGAGGTGGTCGCCGACCGGGGCGGGGTCATCGACACCGTGCTGCCCGCCCGCCTCGAACCGGGCTGGCAGTCGATCACGATGTCGGTGGAAGGCTCGGATCCTTTCGAGACGCGCGTCTTCATCGTCGGGGCCGACGTCCGCTTCGGCGTGGTCTCCGACGTCGACGACACCGTCATGGTGACCGCCCTCCCCCGTCCGCTGGTCGCGGCCTGGAACTCCTTCGTCCTCGATGAGCATGCCCGCCAGCCCGTACCCGGCATGGCGGTGCTCCTCGAACGGCTGGTGCGGGACCACGCCGGCGCGCCCGTCGTCTACCTCTCCACGGGGGCGTGGAACGTCGCGCCGACGCTGCAGCGCTTCCTCCGACGGCACCTGTTCCCGCCGGGAGCGCTCCTCCTCACCGACTGGGGTCCGACGCACGACCGGTGGTTCCGCAGCGGCCGCGAGCACAAGCAGGAGAACCTGCGGCGTCTGGCGCGCGAGTTCCCGCACGTGAAGTGGATGCTGCTCGGAGACGACGGGCAGCACGATGACGACCTCTACACAGCGTTCACGAGCGAGTTTCCCGACCACGTGACCGGGGTCGCGATCCGGCAGCTCTCCCCCGCCGAAGCGGTGCTCGCGGGCGGCCGCACCGCGGTCAACGACCATTCCGCGGCGCGCGTACCGTGGGTCACCGCATCCGACGGCGCAGGAATCCTCGATCAGCTGACCGACGTCGGCATCGTCGCCCGCGACTGATCACGCCGGACCGGGGACGGCACGTCCGCCCCTGTGCGTAGGCTGGCCATATGTGCGGACGTTTCGTGGTGGCCAGCAGCGGATCTGAGCTCGTCGGCGCGCTCCGCGTCGACCTCGAGGCCGATGACCTGCCCGCCCGCTCGTTCAACATCGCGCCCACCGACCGTGTGGCGATCGTGCTCGACTCCGCCAAGACGGAGCCGCCGACGCGGCGCCTCGAAGCCGCCCGCTGGGGCCTCGTCCCCGCCTGGGCGAAGGACCTCTCGATCGGAGCGAAGGCGTTCAACGCCCGCTCCGAGGAGGTGGAGGACAAGCCCATGTTCCGGCAGGCGCTCATCAAACGGCGCGCCGTCATCCCCGCATCCGGCTACTACGAATGGCACACCGAAGACGGCGTGAAAGTGCCCTATTACGTCCACCCACAGGACGATGCGCCGCTGCTGTTCGCGGGACTCTACGAGTGGTGGAAAGATCCCGCGGCATCCGATGACGACCCCGCGCGATGGGTGCTCAGCTGCACGATCCTGACGCGCGCGGCGACGGGTGCGCTGGGCTCCATCCACGATCGGATGCCGCTGTTCATCGACGCCGACTACGCCGACGTCTGGCTCGACCCGACGACGGAGAACGTCGGAGATCTACTGGATGCCACGATCGACGCCGCCCCGGCGCTTGTCGATGGGCTGTCGATGCGCGAAGTCGGCCGCGAGGTCGGCAACGTACGCAACAACGGGCCGGAGCTCATCGCCCCGGCCCGCTGAGGGTGCGGATCAGTCGAACGAGACCGTGGCGTTCTCGTCGTTGAGGACGATCACGGGCGTGACGGCCGACAGGCCCGCGGAACGAATCTTGTCGACGTCGAACCGGATGAGGGGCGTCCCGGCGCTGACCTTGTCGCCTGTCTTCACGAGCGTCTCGAAGCCGTCGCCCTTGAGGCCCACGGTGTCTATGCCGATGTGGATCAGCAGCTCGGTGCCGTCGTCGAGCGCGAGCCCGATCGCGTGACCGGTGGGGAACACCGAGGCGACCGTGCCATCGGCCGGCGCGACGATCGTGTCGCCGGTCGGGTCGACCGCGATGCCCGGGCCCATCGTGCCCTGCGCGAACATCGGGTCGGGTACCTCTGCGAGCGGCACGACGGTGCCCGCGATGGGCTGGCGCAGCGTCAGCACACGCGCGGTCGCCGTGGTGGTGGCGGTCGTCGTGGTGGCGGTCGGCAGATCACCGGCGGCCTGTGCGGCTTCGATTCGGGCCGTGCGGCCCGAGATGAGGTCGTCCATGGCGTCCTTCACGAACTGCACGTTCAGGCCGTACACGACCTGCACGGAGTGGCCGCCGGCCTTGATCGTGCCTGCCGCGCCCGCCCGCTTGAGGGCGTGCTCGTCGACCTTCGCGGTGTCGGCGATCTCCATGCGTAGGCGCGTCGCGCAGTTGTCGACGTCGAGGATGTTGTCCTTGCCGCCGAGAGCTGCGATGAACTTCTCCGCCGTGCCGTGGTACCCGGTGAGGCTCGTCTCGATGTTGTCGGCGTCCTGCGTGTCGATCTCGTCTTCACGGCCCGGCGTCTTCAGATTGAAGCGCTTGATGAGGAAGTAGAACGTGAAGAAGTAGATGAAGAACCACGCGACGCCCATGAGGAGAAGGATCCAGGGATTCTGTGCGAGGGGGTTCATCC
>QFPD01000254.1 GCA_003248845.1 Microbacterium sp.
GGTGGCTCGATTACGAGCTGGATGTCGCGAAGCTGATCGCCTACCCGACGATCAGCGATGGCCGCCAGCCGCTCACGGCGGCATTCCTGCGCGCGAAGAAGACCGCCGACCGACTGCGGCCCGCCTCGCCCAAGGCGCACCTGACCGATCAGGAACTCGCGGCCTACGCGGCAGCGGTCACCGACTACGAGGTCGCCTTCGACGTCGCCGAACGCGAAGCGCGGCGCCTCAAGGACTCCGACTTCACCGAAACCGAGCGCAAGCGGCTCGCGACCGCGCAGCAGCTGCTGTCGGTCGCGGTCGACAGCGCCGCGACTCCCGCGGAGCGTCAGGTCGCCTACAAGCGCGTACGCGAAGAGCTCGACGGACTGATCGTCGTCTCCGACGAGGCGATCGTCGTGCTGGAGAAGAAGGTCGCGCTGCCCTTGGATGCCGCGGCATCCGACGCCCCCGCACCCGCCGCGGACTGACTCGCACCGCACACCCCCTCTGAGAGGGTTGACGCCGTGCGCCTTCTATGGTTACTTAGTTAAGTAACTAACCACAGAAGTCGGACGGAGGCGGGCGTGATCGAAGAGGGAAAGCCGCTCTTCCTGCAGATCGCGGAGAGCGTCGAAGATGCGATCCTCGACGGTTCACTGCCGGAGGATTCGCGCGCCCCCTCGACCAACGAACTCGCCGCCTTCTACCGCATCAACCCCGCGACCGCGGCGAAGGGAGTGACCATGCTCGTCGACAAGGGCATCCTCGCCAAACGGCGTGGCATCGGCATGTTCGTCGAGCCCGGCGCCCGCGAGACGCTCCTCACCGAACGGCGCGCCGCGTTCGCCGACCGCTTCATCCAACCGCTGATCGCCGAGGCGCGCACGCTCGGCCTCGGCCCCGACGACCTGGCCCGCCTCGTTCAGGAGCGCGCGGCCGCAGACCACGTGGAAGGGAACGCACGATGACATCCGTGATCGAGGTGCAACACCTCACCAAGCGCTACCGCGACACCCTCGCGCTCGATGACGTCAGCTTCTCCATCGAGCAGAACACCATTTACGGACTCCTCGGACGAAACGGCGCGGGCAAGACGACCATCATGTCGATCCTGACTGCCCAGAACTTCGCGACGAGCGGTGACGTGCGCGTCTTCGGCGACGACCCGTACGAGAATGCGCGGGTGCTCAGCCGCATCTGCTTCGTGCGGGAGAGCCAGCGCTACCCGGACGACGCGAACGCCACCCACGCTCTGCGGATCGCGGCGATGTTCTTCCCGCATTGGGACCAGAGCTTCGCGGACCGATTGGTCGCCGAATTCCGCCTCCCGATGAGGCGGCGGATCAAGAAGCTCTCGCGCGGCCAGCTCTCGGCGGTCGGCGTCATCATCGGCCTCGCCTCCCGCGCCGAGATCACGTTCTTCGACGAGCCGTACTTGGGACTGGATGCCGTCGTCCGCCAGATCTTCTACGACCGGCTGCTCGAGGACTACGCCGAGCACCCGCGCACGATCATCCTCTCCAGCCACCTGATCGACGAGGTCGCGAATCTCCTCGAGCGCGTCATCGTCGTCGACGGGGGCCGGATCGTCATGGATGAGGAGACGGATGCGGTGCGCGGGCGGGCCGCCGTCCTCACCGGAGACGCGCGCGCGGTCGAGCCGTTCACGGTCGGCCGGGAGGTCCTGCATCGCGAGAACCTCGGCACCGTCACCGCCGCGACCGTCCTCGGGCCCTTCACCGCAGACGATCGCGCGGCGCTCGCACGAGCGGGCATCGAGATCGCGCCCGTCTCGCTGCAGCAGCTGATCGTCCGCACCACCCAGCACGCGTCCGCGGACGCCCTCGACGAAGGAGCACTCCGATGAACCGGACGCTGACCGTCACCCGCATGCAGTTCGTGAACAAGTACACGTTCGTGTGGCTGCCGCTGATCATCCTGGGCGCTTCCTTCCTGATGTCGCTCGGGATCTTCGCGATCATCCCGTACGACGGTGTGAAGGTCGGCGGCGGCAGCCAGGCGCCGATCTGGTACTTCTTCGCGGTCGGCATCATGTCGCTCAGTTACACATTTCCGTTCTCGCAGGCGCTGAGCATCACACGGCGGGAGTTCTTCTTCGGGACGATGCTCGCCGCCGTCGGCACCGCCCTCATCCTGGGTGCCGTGTTCGTCGGTGGCGGCGCACTCGAACAGGTGACCACCGGCTGGGGCGTGAACGGCTACTTCTTCTACCTGGACTGGGTGTGGCGCTCAGGCCCCCTCGCCGCGGGTGCGTTCTACGCCGCGAGCGCGCTTCTGCTGTTCCTCATCGGCTTCCTCGGATCGACGATCTACAAGCGGGCCGGCGCGCTCGGCCTCACCATCGTCCTCGTGGGCGCGGGCCTGATCCTCGTCGGCGCGCTCTGGCTCATCGGGCGCGCGAACGCCTGGGTCGCCGTCGGCGAATGGATGGCGGCACTCACCGTTCCCGCCCTCATCGTCGGCATGCTCGCGGCCGCGGCCGTGGTCGGCGGTCTCGCCTTCGCGACGCTCCGACGCGCGACGCCCTGAACCGCCGCGCGCGGACCTGCGGCCGGGGGCTATGCGCCCTCGGCCGCCGCCGTGTGGTGGCGGATCACCTCGGCGACGACGAAGTTGAACCACTTCTCGGCGAACTCCGGATCGAGGTCGGCGTCGGATGCCAGGCGCCGGAGGCGTGCGATCTGCTGCTCCTCGCGGGCCGGGTCGGAGGCCGGCATCCCGTACTCCGCCTTCAGCACGCCGACCTGCTGCGTCGCCTTGAATCGCTCGGCGAGCATGTGGATGAGGGCGGCGTCGATGTTGTCGATCGAGCCGCGCAGTCGGCGCAGCGTCGCGGTCGGATCGGCGGCGTCGGTCATGGCAACGACACTACCGTCCGGAACGACCCCTAAAGTGTGACGCATGAAGTCACGACGTTCCGAGCGCCCGGGCCCCGCGGCATCCACGACGACGCCCGCCGCCTCGCCGAGCCCCTCCCGTTCGGAGGACCGCGGAACGCGGGTGCTCGCGAACCTCAACCGCCCCTTCGTCATCGGCTTCCTGGTGACGTTCGGCGGGCTCACCGCGCTCGCGCTCGGGGCGGCGATCTCGAGCCTCGTGACGATCTGGATCTACATCGCCTTCGCCCTCTTCGCGGCGCTCGGCCTCGACCCGATCGTGCGGCGGCTCGAACGCCACGGCACGAAGCGCACATGGGCGATCGTCATCGTCTACTTCGCGTTCGCGGTCGTCCTCGTCGGTGTGCTGTGGCTCATCATCCCCACGGTCGTCTCGCAGGTCGCGCAGTTCGTGAAGGACCTGCCGACGATGGTGTCGTCCTTCCAGCGCACCGACCTCTACGCCTGGCTGCACGATCAGTTCGGCGCGCAGGTTCCGGAGCTCCTCGCCGAGGTGCAGAAGTTCCTCACCAACCCCGCGAACATCGCGACGATCGGCGGGGGCGTGCTGCAGATCGGCATCTCGATCGGAACGTCGATCTCGGGCTTCATCATCATCATCGTGCTGAGCCTGTACTTCCTCGCGACGCTCCCCGAGATCAAGCAGGCGTTCTACCGCATGGTGCCCGCCCGCAGTCGCGCACTGACGGCCGATCTGACCGATGC
>QFPD01000255.1 GCA_003248845.1 Microbacterium sp.
ATCATGACCGGAGCACCCCTGCCGCTCGGCGCCGATACCGTCGTTCCGATCGAGGTCGTCGATCCGCCACGATTCGTCGGTATCGGCGGCGGCATCCACGACGCGCCGACGGATGCCGCGGTCGCGTTCCTCGCCCCGACGACACCCGGAACCTTCGTGCGCGATGCGGGCGCCGACCTCGCCGTCGGCGACACAATTCTCGATGCCGGAACCCGCCTCGGTCCGGCACAGTTGGGCGCCCTCGCCGCCGCGGGGATCACGACCGTCGCCGTCCGCCCACGCGTGCGCGTGCTGATCATCTCGACCGGGCACGAGCTGCGTGCGCCCGGCGAGCACCTTGACAGCGGGCAGATCCACGACGCGAACACGTCAGCGCTGAGCGCCGCCCTCATCGAGTGCGGCGCCCATGTCGCGGCGGCGTACACCCCCGATGACGCGATGGCCGTCCGCGACGCGATCGACACACACCCGGAGGTCGATCTCGTCGTGACGACGGGCGGGGTGAGCGCGGGCGCGTTCGAGGTCGTCCGCGAAGCGCTCGAGCCCGCCGGTGTGCGGTTCGGGCACGTCGCCATGCAGCCCGGGGGACCGCAGGGTCTCGGCACGGCGCGGCTCGACGGTGCGGGGCGCGAGGTGCCGGTCGTCGCATTCCCGGGCAACCCCGTCTCGGCGCTGCTGTCGTTCGAGATGTTCCTGCGTCCCGTCCTCCGCGCAGCTGCGGGCCTTCCCCCGCACCGCCGCGCAGCGCGCGCTGTCCTCGCACACGACCTCACCTCGCCCGAGCACAAGCACCAGGTGCGGCGCGGCACGCTGCGCGCGGACGGTACCGTCGAGGTGAGCCCGCCGGGTTCGCACCTGCTGCGCGATTACGCCCGCGCGACGGTGCTGGTGCACGTCCCGATCGGCGTCTCCGCCCTGCCGGCGGGCGCCGAGGTGGAGATCTGGAGAATCGATGAGTGACCTGACGCATCTGCGCTCCGACGGGTCCGCACACATGGTCGATGTCACCGACAAGGTGAGCACACGGCGTGAAGCGCGCGCGCAGGCCGTGCTCGTGACGACCGCAGAGGTCGTCGCCCGCATCGCGGACGGGACGCTCCCGAAGGGCGAAGCGCTCGGCACCGCCCGACTGGCGGGCATCATGGGCGCGAAGCAGACCTCGACGCTTATTCCGCTGTGTCATCCTCTGCCGCTCACGAAGCTCGCCGTCGATCTCGAACCGCAGGGCGACCGCGTGCGCATCGTCGCGAACGCGGTCACCAACGGCGTGACCGGCGTCGAGATGGAGGCGCTGACCGCGGCCACGATCGCGGCGCTCACTCTCTACGACATGATCAAGGCCGTCGACAATCGCGCCATCATCACCGACGTGAAGGTGCTCGCGAAGTCGGGCGGCAAGAGCGGCGAGTGGTCGATCGAGTGAGCCGCACCGCCGCCGTCCTCGTCGCCTCGACCCGCGCTGCGGCGGGCGTCTATGCCGACCGCACGGGCCCGATCATCGCGGAATGGCTGCGAGAGCGCGGCTTCGGCGAGGTCGACCCGGTCATCGTCGCCGACGCTGACGTCGGCGACGCCCTCGCCGCGCTCGTCGCCGCCGCGCCCGACCTCGTGCTGACGACCGGGGGCACGGGCGTCGCCCCCGGTGACCGCACCCCGGAGGCCACGCGGGCGCTGCTGGATGCCGAGCTCCCGGGCATCCCGGAGGAGGTGCGTCGCCGCGGTGCGGCCGTCGCGGCATCCGCTGTGCTCAGCCGCGCTGTCGCCGGGGTCGCGGGACGCACGGTCGTCGTGAATCTGCCCGGCTCGCCCGGGGGGGTGCGCGACGGGCTCGCGGTGCTTGACGACGTCCTGGATCACCTGCTCGACCAGCTCGCCGGCGGGGACCACGTCTGACGGCGATCAGCGCCAGGACCTTGCTGCCGCCGACATCGTCTACTGCGCCGCCACCGCCGCCGCCTCGCTCGCGCTACGCTCCTGACCGACGGCGCTCCGGACGGAGCGCCTCGCATCGTCAGTCGTCGAGCAGCTCAGCCTCGATCACGTCGTCATCCGCGCCGGTGGATGCCGCGGCATCCGATCGCTCGCCGGGCGCAGCCCCGGTGCTCGTGAGGACGAGCCCCGAGCCGTCGGCCGCGACATCGACGCGGACGAGGTCGCCGTCGTGCACGCCGCCCGAGAGCAGCGCCATCGCGAGACGGTCCTGGATCTCGGACTGGATGAGGCGACGCAGCGGCCGCGCCCCGAAGATCGGGTCGTACCCGCGCTCGGCGAGCCACGCCCGCGCGTCGGGCGTCACGGCGAGCGTGAGCCGACGGTCGTGCAGCCGTCGCTGCAGCGCATCGACGGAGAGCTCGACGATCTGCGCGAGGTCGTCCTCGCTGAGAGCGGCGAACATCACCACGTCGTCGAGCCGGTTGAGGAACTCGGGTCGGAACGCCTGGCGCACGAGTGCCATCACCTGTTCGCGCTTCTGCTCGATGGTGAGCAGCGGGTCGATGAGGATCGGCGACCCGAGGTTCGACGTCAGGATGAGGATCGTGTTCGTGAAGTCGACCGTGCGCCCCTGGCCGTCGGTGAGACGGCCGTCGTCGAGCACCTGCAGCAGGATGTCGAAGACCTCGGGGTGCGCCTTCTCGACCTCGTCGAGCAGCACCACCGAGTACGGGCGGCGGCGCACGGCCTCGGTGAGCTGCCCGCCCTGCTCGTATCCGATGTACCCCGGAGGGGCGCCGACGAGGCGCGCGACCGAGTGCTTCTCGCCGTACTCCGACATGTCGATGCGCACCATGGCGCGCTCGTCATCGAAGAGGAACTCGGCGAGCGCCTTCGCGAGCTCGGTCTTGCCCACGCCGGTCGGACCGAGGAAGAGGAACGAGCCGGTCGGTCGGTTCGGGTCGCTGATGCCCGCGCGCGAGCGCCGCACGGCATCGGAGACGGCCTTCACAGCGTCCTTCTGTCCGATCAGCCGCTTGCCGAGTTCTGCCTCCAGGTGCACGAGCTTCTCCGACTCGCCCTGCAGCAGGCGCCCCACCGGGATGCCCGTCCACGCCGCGATGACGGCGGCGATGTCCTCGTCGGTGACCTGCTCGTTGACCATGCGCTCACCGGTCGGGTTCGCCTCGGCACGCTCGGCCTCGGCGACCTCCTGCTCGAGGCGCTTGATCGTCTCGTACTCCAGCTTCGACGCGCGCGCGTAGTCGGCTTCGCGCAGCGCCCGGTCCCGGTCGGTGTACGCCTGGTCGAGCTGCTTCTTCAGCTCGCCGACGCGGTTGAGGCCCGCGCGCTCCTTCGCCCAGCGGGCTTCGAGTGTCGCGAGTTCGGCCTCCGCGGCATCCATCTGCTCACGTAGCTTCGCGCGGCGCTCTTTGGACGCGTCGTCCTTCTCCTTCTTGAGGGCGAGGTCCTCGAGCTTCATACGGTCGACCTGGCGCCGCAGCTGATCGATCTCGACGGGCGACGAGTCGATCTCCATCTTGAGTCGGCTCATGGCCTCGTCGATCAGGTCGATGGCCTTGTCGGGCAGCTGACGGCTCGGGATGTAGCGATTCGACAGGGATGCCGCGGCCACGAGCGCGGCATCGGCGATCGTCACGCC
>QFPD01000256.1 GCA_003248845.1 Microbacterium sp.
CCGGGCGCGAGCGCGCGGGGCTCGGCTGGTTCGCGCTGACGCCGAGTACGCCGGGCGGGGGAATCGCCGCGCGCAGCCTCCTGTACTGGCTGCGGGATCCGCGCTATGTCGTGAATCTCGTCATCGTCCCGATCGCCGCGGGGGTCGTGGTAGCCCCGCTCCTGCTCGTCGGCGTCCCCGTCGAGTACGTCGCCCTCGTCCCTGCCCCGCTCATGGCTCTCTTCTTCGGCTGGCTGGCGCACAACGACCTCGCGTACGACTCGACAGCGCTCTGGATGCACGTGGCATCCGCCGTCCGCGGATCCTCCGATCGCGTCGGACGCCTCGTTCCCGTGCTCCTCGTCGGCACGGCCGCGCTCGCGGTCTCGGTCCCGCTCCTCGTATCCCTGCACGGGCGGTGGATGATCCTGCCGGCGATGATCGGCGTCTGCGCGAGCCTCTTCCTCTGCGGGCTCGGCCTCTCATCACTGTCGTCGGTCGTCGCGCCCTACCCGGTGTCGCGCCACGGTGACAGCCCGTTCCAGCAGCCCCAGCGCACCGGAGGCGGGCTTGCCCAGGGTGTCGTCCTCGTCGGCGCGATCGTCGTGAGCGCCCCGGCCCTGTGGCTCGGTTGGGCGGCGCTGTCGGGCGACGAGGATGCCGCGTGGGCGGCGCTCTGGACGGGCCTGGCCACGGGTCTCGTCGTGCTCGTCGCGGGAGTCGCCGGCGGGGGCGCCTACTTCTCCCGTCGCGGCGGGCGTCTCATGGAGTTCGCCGAGTCGACGTGATCCGAAGTCGGGCTCTCCCGCCCCGCCGGTGGATGGCCTGGGTAGACTCGGGTGCCATGAGCACCCCCGTGGAAGGCCCCGAACAGGGTGGCACGCTGACCCTCGACCGCGAGCTCGAGGAGCTCCTTCGCGAGGAGAACATCGAGCCCGGCGACCACGAGCGATTCTCGCACTACGTCAAGAAGGACAAGATCCTCGAGTCCGCGATCACGGGAAAGCCCGTGCGCGCGCTGTGCGGCAAGAAATGGACGCCCGGCCGCGATCCGGAGAAGTTCCCGATCTGCCCGACGTGCAAAGAGATCTACGAGTCGCTGATCGGCTGACCGCGCGGACCGGAGCTCCCGGCGGCTCAGCCCGCCGCGGCGACGTAGACGGTCGGCAGCGCGGGGTCGGATCGGCTCAAGGCGAGCGCGGTCACCGGCAGCTCCTCGCGGACGAACGCGTGGTGTGCGCGGGCTTGCGCGACCCCAGCGGCGCCCTCGTACGCCGCATCCGGCTCGCCGTTCTCGACGAGCGTCACCTGCAGGGGTCGGGCGTCGGGGTGCTCCTCTCCGGTATCCACGCGCTCGAAGCCATCCGAGACGGCGATCAGCTCGCTCGTCGCGGTGCCGCGGTCCAGCGTCCGGAAGGCGGCCTTGCGCCCGCCTGTTGAGGCTTTGTCGGTCGAGGCCTTCGCGACCGCGACCCAGCCACCCGCGGCATCCTGCCGAGCGACGAGCTTGTAGACCATTCCCGCCGTCGGCGCGCCCGATCCCGTGACCACTGAGGTGCCGACACCGTAGGAGTCGACGGGGGATGCCGCGAGGGCGGCGATCGCGAACTCGTCGAGGTCGCTCGTGACGGTGATCCGGGTGCCGGTCGCGCCGAGGGCGTCGAGCTGGGTGCGCACTTCTGCCGCGACCGTGGGAAGGTCGCCGGAATCGATGCGGACGCCGCCGAGGCCCGTCCCGGCGACACGGATCGCCGTCTCGACGCCGGTGCGGATGTCGTAGGTGTCGATGAGGAGCGTCGTCGACGTGCCGAGAGCCTCGATCTGGCTGCGGAACGCTTCTTCCTCGGTGTCGTGCAGAAGGGTCCAGGCGTGCGCCGCGGTCCCCATTGTGGGGATGCCCCACGCGCGCCCTGCCTCGAGGTTGCTCGTCGCGCCGAAACCGGCGATGTACGCCGCACGGGCCGCGGCGACGGCCGAGTGCTCGGCAGCCCGCCGCGAGCCCATCTCTGCGAGCGGCCGGTCGCCGGCCGCGATGCTCATACGGGCGGCGGCGTTCGCGATCGCGGAGTCGTGGTTGAGGATCGACAGGGCGAGGGTCTCGAGGACGACCGCCTCCGCGAACGTGCCCTCGACCGTGAGGATCGGAGACCCGGGGAAGTACAGCTCACCTTCGCGATACCCGCGGATCGAGCCCGTGAACCGATAGTCCTCGAGGAACGCGATCGTCTCCGCGCTCACCACGCCGTGATCGCGCAGGAACCGCAGCTCGGCGTCGCCGAAGCGGAACTCGCGCAAGGCCTGGAGGAATCGGCCCGTGCCCGCCACGACGCCGAAGCGGCGCGCGCCCGGCAGACGGCGACCGAACAGTTCGAAGACACACGGACGGCTCGCCGTGCCGTCCCGTAGTGCCGCGTCGATCATCGTCAGTTCGTAACGGTCGGTGAGCAGCGCCGTGGACATGCCGTCACTCTACCCAGCCTCTCCCCGGTGCCGAGTAGGCTGGACGATCGTGGATGACGCGCCGATCGGGATCTTCGACTCCGGCGTCGGCGGGCTCACCGTCGCGCGGGCCGTGTCGCAGTTGCTGCCGCGCGAGTCGGTGCTCTACATCGGCGACACGGCGCATTCGCCGTACGGTCCGAAGCCCATCGCCGACGTCCGCCGCTACAGCCTCGAAGTCCTCGACACGCTTGTCGACGAAGGCGTCAAGATGCTCGTGATCGCGTGCAACACGGCATCCGCCGCCATGCTGCGCGATGCGCGTGAGCGCTACGACGTGCCCGTCGTCGAGGTGATCGGCCCCGCCGTCCGCACCGCGATCTCGACGACGCGCAACGGGCGCATCGGCGTCATCGGCACCGCCGGCACGATCGGCTCGGGCGTCTACCAGGACATGCTCGGGGTGAACGCCGACCTCACCGTCACTGCGCAGGCCTGCCCGCGTTTCGTGGAGTTCGTCGAGGCCGGGGTGACCGACTCACCCGAGGTGCTGGACGTGGCCGAGCACTATCTCGCGCCGCTCCGGCACGCGGGCGTCGACACGCTCGTCCTCGGCTGCACGCATTACCCGTTCCTCGAGGGCGCCATCAGCTACGTCATGGGCGAGGGGGTGTCGCTCGTCTCGAGCGACACCGAGACCGCCAAGGACGTCTACCGCCAGCTCGTCTCGCGCGATCTGCTGGCCGGGCCGGATGCCGTGGCATCCCACACCTACGAAGCCACGGGTGACTCCGCCGACGACTTCCTCCGTCTCGCCGACCGCCTCATGGGTCGCGGCGTGTCCGCCGTGCGTCTCGTGCAGACCGGCGCTATCGACCTTCCGAAGGGAATCTAAGTGACCGACATCACGCGCGCCGACGGGCGCACGACCGATCAGCTCCGCCCCGTGACGATCGAGCGGGGGTGGAGTGCCCACGCCGAGGGCTCGGCGCTCATCTCGTTCGGGGGCACGAAGGTGCTCTGCACCGCCTCGTTCACGGGCGGTGTGCCGCGGTGGCTGACCGGCAAAGGCAAGGGCTGGGTCACGGCCGAGTACGCGATGCTGCCGCGTGCGACGAACTCACGGAACGACCGCGAGTCGGTCAAAGGCAAGATCGGCGGGCGCACGCACGAGAT
>QFPD01000257.1 GCA_003248845.1 Microbacterium sp.
CCGGCACCCGGAGAATCTCCTGCGCGCGGGGAAGTCCGCTGTCTCGTTCCTCGCCCCGGCGCTCTACCTCGTCGGCGGCATCCTGCTCCTCGCCGCCGATCCCGCAGGGCTCGTCTGGATCGCCGTCGGCGCGATCGCAGCGATCGTGGCGGCACTGTTCGTCTCGTGGGTCGTGCTCGTGGAGGTGCTGCGCTGACTTCGCCCGACCCGCACCTCCCGCCGACGCCGGCCCCACCGCCCCGGCGGCGGCTGTCGCGTGCGCTTCGGGGCATCCTCGTGCGCGAGGATGCCCTCGACACGCACACGTCCGTCCTCCCGGTACTCGATCAGGCGCACGCGACACAGGTCATCGAACTCGCGGTGCGTATGGGCGAGACCATGCTCGTGGCGGGGGCGCCCGCGAGCGAAGTGACGCGCACGATCGTGCGCGTTGCCGATGCCTACGGCATGCGCGCACTGCACGTCGACGTCACTTACAACTCGATCACGACGGCCGGCCGCGCGGGCGACGGCGCTCCCGTCACGACCCTGCGCGTCGTGCACGGAGCCGCCCCCGACCACGCCAAGCTGCAGCGCCTGCAGGCTCTGCAGGCCGAGATCGCGACGGGGATCCCGCTCGGTGAAGCCGAGCTGCGCTGCCGCGACATCCGTCGCACGCCGTTCCGCTACCGCCCCACCGTGATCATCGCCGCGCAGGCACTGCTCGCCGTCGGTGTCGCGATCATGTTCGGTGTCAACCTGCTGAACATGTCGCTCGCATTTCTGGCGGCTGCCCTCGCCGCACTCACGCAGTACCTGCTGGCACGCGCCCGCGTGCCCTACTTCTTCAGCCAAATCGCCGGCGGTCTCGTCCTCACGATCGTCGCGGCCCTCACTCCGCTCCTCGCGCGGACGGGGTGGGAGCAGGCGGCCATCATCCGCCCATCGGTCATCGTCGCGTCGGGGATCGTTCTCATGCTCGCCGGGCTCACGGTCGTCGGCGCGGCGCAGGACGCGATCGATGGCTTCGCGCTGACCGCACTCGGGCGACTGCTCGAGCTGGTCACGCAGACGGTCGGCGTCGTCCTCGGCATCCTGCTCGGCCTCGAACTGGCACGCGTGCTGGGGTTCGCGATGGAGCCGCCGAGCCAGGCGCTCCCCCTCGGCCCACTGCCGTTGCAATTCGTCGGGGCGGCGATCATCGCCGTGGCCGTGGCGATCTTCAACGGGGCGGGAGTGCGCATCGTCGTCATCAGCGTGGTCCTAAGCTTCGTCGCATGGGCGGGGTTCACCGCAACCGGGGCGATCGGGTTCGACGTCGCGGCGGCGAGCGGCGCGGGTGCGTTCGCGGGGAGCCTTCTGGGGACACTCATCGCCTTCCGGCTGCATGTGCCGTCCGTCGCCGTCACGATCGCCGCGATCCTGCCGATGGTGCCCGGCGCCGCAGTCTTCCGGGGTCTCCTCACGATCGTGGAGTCGGGCGAGGATGCGACGCTCCTGCTCTCCGGCGCGGTGACACTCGCGGGCGCAGCCACCGTCGGCGTCGCGCTCGCGGTCGGCGCTTCGCTCGGCATCTACCTCGGCCAGCCGCTCCGGGCGACGCTGAACGGGGTCACTCGAGCGCGGACGCGTCTGCGCGCCTGAGTGGCCGCGGGCGCACACGACCGCCGGTCGCCGCGAGCCAGCAGCCGACGAGCACGACGGGAAATCCGATGATGAGCCCGCTCGAGAGGTCCTCACCGAGCACGACAACGCCCAGCACGATCGCGACGACGGGATTGATGTACGTGAACAGCGGCGCACGGGCGGGGCCCACCTCGCCGATGAGGGCGAAGAAGGCGAGGAACGCGACGGCGGTGCAGAGGATGCCGAGCGCCGCGAGAGATACCGTGCTGCGCACGGTGGGAACCTCGTGCTGGGTGAGCACAGCGACCGGCAGGTAGGCGATCCCGACGCAGAACAGCGACAGGGTGATCGTGCCCAGCGAGGGCACGCGCGCGAGCTTGGTCGCGACGATGAACGGTGCGACGGCGTAGAGGAAGGCGACAAGGAGAACTTCGCCGATGGCACCGAGCGCGCGGGCGGGATCGGCGACGGCGAGCCCCGGGCCCGCGACGATGACGCCGACGCCGAGGAACCCGATCGCGAGACCCGCCGCTCGCGTGGGAGAGAGCATCGTGCGATCGCCGCGGGCGAGGGCGATGCCCGCCGCGAACAGCGGCACGGTCGCGACAAGGAGCCCCGTGAGACCGGACGGGAGGGTCAGCTCGGCGTGGCCGAGCAGGAAGAAGGGACCCGCCATCTCGATCGCGCCGAACGCGAGCACCCAGGGCCAGAGCTTCAGCGCGGGGCGCAGCGCGCCGCGGCGGATCGCGAGCGGCAGCAGGATGAGTGCGCCCAGAAGCGTCCGCCCGGCGACGATCGCCGCGGGCGAGAAGGAGTCGACGGCTTCCTTGATGAGGAGGTACGGGATGCCCCAGAGGATCGCCATCGCCCCATACAGCAGCCAGGCCCGCCCGGACACACCGTGTGCGGGGCCGGCAGGCGGAGCCATCACATGCTCCGGCGGCCCTCGAACGCGCGGCCGAGCGTGACCTCGTCGGCGTATTCGAGATCGCCGCCGACGGGAAGCCCGGACGCGAGGCGTGTCACCCGGATCTCGAGCGTGTGGAGCAGCCGGCTGAGGTAGGTCGCCGTCGCTTCCCCCTCGAGGTTGGGGTTCGTCGCGAGGATGACCTCCTGTACCGTGCCGTCAGCGAGGCGCTGCATGAGCTGCGCGATGCGCAGATCGTCGGGTCCGATGCCCGCGATCGGGCTGATCGCCCCGCCGAGCACGTGGTAGAGACCGCGGAACTCGCGCGTGCGCTCGATGGCGGAGACGTCTTTCGCGTCTTCGACGACGCAGACGAGAGTCTGGTCGCGGCGCGGATCGCGGCAGATCGCACACCGCTCCTGCTCGCTGACGTTGCCGCAGATCTCGCAGAACCGCACCCGTTCGCGCAGTTCACCCAGGAGGTGCGACAGCCGCGACACGTCGAACGTGGGCGTCTGCAGGATGTGGAACGCGATGCGCTGAGCGGACTTCGGGCCGATGCCCGGCAGTCGCCCGAACTCGTCGATGAGATCTTGGACGATGCCGTCGTACATGGAGTCTCAGGAACCTCTCGGTCAGTCAGTTGAAGCGCGTGGATTGCGTGTGCGGCTCTTCCCGCACGAAGGTGGCGCCGAGGACCTGCCGCACGACAGCCTCGCCGACCCGTTCGATGCCGTTCATCCGCGGGGCGCGGGGCCCGGCGGCGGACGCAGCGCGTTCCGGAGCGGGCCGCTCGACGGCGACGGTCGCCCGCGGCGGCACGGGAGCCTCGTCGTCGGGCGGAGGCGGGATGTCGTTCTCGTCGTCGGGCGGGAACTCCGACAGCGGCACGACGTCACCGTCGTGAAAGCGCTCGTGCGCGCCCTCTCGCTCGAGCGTGAGCGTCCGTGCGGCGGATGCCGCGGCATCCTCGGGCTCGTCGTCGACCGCGAACTGCGGCGCGGGCGCGGCATCGGCAGCCTCCGGAGCGCTCGCGGGGATGGCGGCGACCGGCGAGGGCGTCG
>QFPD01000258.1 GCA_003248845.1 Microbacterium sp.
CCGTCATCCCGAGGGCGTGCGGCACGGCGAGCGCGTCTGTGAACGCAGTCGACGAGAGACGCTCGCGCTCGAGCGTGCGCTCGACGTAGTCGTCGTCGATGACGCCCTGCGCGACGAGGCGCGCCCCGAGCGCACGGATGACCTCGTCCGCGCTCGCGGCGGGGTCGATGCGTCCGATGAACGCGTCCGGTGAGAAGTAGCGTCCGAGCTCGCCCTGCAGCCGGGCGAGCCGGCGCGCGCGGCGCACCCGGCCGGCCGCGGCCTGCACGCGCTCGATGTCGCTCTCGGTGAGGAACGGCTGAATCCGCACGAACCGGTCCGACACGATCGGCGGATCAATCGTCGTGAGCACAAGGTCGGTGTCGATCGCGCTCCAGTCGGGATCGGCCCTCGTCTCGACCCCGACGACGTCGACGGCCTGCCCGAGCGAGCGGTCGACGCTCGATCGCAGCAGCTCGTGCAGCTCGTAATAGCCCGGGCAGACGATCGTCGCCGTGAGCAGCGCGCCGGCGTGACGGCTGCGTTCGAGCCGGCCGCCGACGTGCATCGCGATGTAGGCGATCTCGTCGTCGAGGAGCGGAATGCCGAGGAGGTCCCCCAGGCCGTCGGCGATGAACACCGCGATCTCGAAGATCATCGGGTAGCTCGACTTGAGAGACCGCGTGAGCGGATTGCGCGACCACGCCTGCTCCTGGGCACGCAGCCGCAGGTTCTGCACGTGCAGTGCGAGACGCACGACGAACTCCTCCTGGTCGAGATCGACGAGGAAGGCGCTCGAGGCCCGCTGCACGACATCGCGGACGGCGGCTTCGACGTCGCCGGGCAGTCGGGACCGAACCTCGGATGCCGCGGCGTCGGCTCCGGGGGCGACGACGCGGCTCATCACGAGCGCCGCGAGATGGCGGCGGTCGCCCGCGCCCAGGCGCACGCCGAGATGCTCGGCGCACAGCCGGTCGACGAGCTCTCCCACCCTTTCGTAGGCGGGTGGTGGGGTCGTCTCCGACGTGACCTCCAGAGCGCGGCCGTGCGCGACCCGGTCGGCGGTGATCGCGATGTGCAGCATGACGTCGCCGATGCCGAATTCGTTGACGAAGTAGCCGAGTTCGCCGAGCCCCGCGACGAGGTCGGCTTTGAACGGGCCGAATGCAGCGGCACCGAGAGAGTCTTCGCCGAGCGTGCGTCGCACGGCGGCGAGGTCGAACCCGACGTCGTCGGTCTCCTCGTGGACGAGGTGCGACAGAAGACGCCGCTGGGCCATCTCGGGGCCGCGGAGCCGCGCGCGCGACGCGCTCCGCTCGAGCACGAGACCCCCGCCCCCTTCTCCGCCCAAGAGCGCGCGAACGCGCCCGAGGTCGCCCTCGAGGGTCGCCGGGCTGACGTGGAGGCGCTCTGCCTCGTCGAACACGTCGATGCCGTCCGGGTCCGCGATGAGCGTGCGCACGAGGCGGTGCACGCGCTCGCGCGGCGAGTCGGCGTCGATCTGGGTGCGCAGCGCCGCCGCGGCATCCGTGCCGGCCCGGTAGCCGAGCGGACCTGATTCGACGACGATCCCGCCGGGCACGCGCGCGGCGAGGGCGGCGACATACGTGCGGATGCTGCGCGGCGTCACCCCGACGATGTCGGCGAGCTCGGCGGCGGTGACCCATCCACCGCCGCGCGCGAGCACGCTCATCACCCGATCCTGGCGCGCTCTGCTCACGCCACAAGTCAACCACGACGACCCCTCCGGCCTTCCGCCCCCGCGGAAAGCGACCTGGTTGTCTCCTCCCAGCGCTTTCACAAGAATGGCCACATGGAGGCGGATCGATGAGGATCCTCGTGGTGTGCGGCGCGGGAGCGTCGAGCACGTTCGTGGCGCAGCGCGTCCGGCACGCCGCTCAGGCGGCCGGCCGAGATGTGAGCGCGGTCGCCGGCACAGAGCAGTCGCTGCCGATCGACCTCGATACGGCGGACATCGTGCTCGTCGGACCGCACCTCGACACTGCGCTGGACCGCATCCGCGCGGCCGCGGCGCCGCGCGGTGTCACCGTCGTGCTGCTGCCTGCGGACGTCTTCACCGACCTCGACGGCTCGCGCACGCTCGCGATCGTCGACGATGCGGTGGCCGCGCGCCGCGCCCTGCCGCCCACGTCAGAGACCCCCACGGAGAGGACACCCGCATGACCGAGGCCAGCCGCACGATCCGTGTCGGATCGTCGAACGGACTGCACGCGCGCCCCGCGAAGCTCTTCGCGCAGGCGGCGAAGGATTCCGGCATCCCGGTGACGATCTCCAAAGGCTCCGGCGCGCCGGTCAACGCCGCGAGCATCCTCGGTGTGATCTCGCTCGGCGCCGAGAAGGGCGACTACGTCACTCTGACGGCCGACGGCGACCGCGCCGTCGAGGTGCTCGACCACCTCGCCGAGCTGCTGACGACCGACCACGACGAGGCCTGAACCGCCCGCACCCGGGCACTTCACGACAACACACGAGACGCACGAGAGCGATCGAAGGAGATTAGGGACATGACCGAACTGCGCGGAGTGGGCATCGGACTCGGTGTCGCCCAGGGCCCCGTGGCCCGCATGGCGGAGCACCTTCCGGCCCCCGCGGACACCCCCAGCACCCTCACGCCCGCGGAAGAGCTCGCCCGGGCCCGCGAAGCCGTGCAGGTCGTCGCGCGCGAGCTCGAGGAGCGCGGGTCGAAGGCCGGGGGCCTCGCCCGCGAGGTGCTCGAAGCGCAGGCGATGATGGCCGAAGACCCCACTCTGGATGCCGAGGTCGAGTCGCGCACCTCCGCCGGGAAGACTGCCGAGTTCGCCGTCTCCGACGCGTTCGCGAGCTTCCGCGACACCCTCGCGAAGATGGGCGGCTACCTCGGCGAGCGCGCCGCCGATCTCGACGACGTCGCGCAGCGCGTCATCGCGCGTCTGCGGGGGCTGCCGGCGCCGGGCGTGCCCGACCCGGGGCATCCGTTCGTCCTCGTCGCGAAGGACCTCGCGCCCGCCGACACCGCCCTGCTCGACCTCGACAAGGTGCTCGCCCTCATCACGACCGACGGAGGTCCGACCTCGCACACCGCGATCCTCGCGCGCGAGAAGTCGATCGTCGCCATCGTGGGCGCGGCGGCCGCGAAAGACCTCGCGGACGGCGAGACGGTGATCGTGGATGCCGCGAAGGGCGTCGTCACGACGGACCCCTCCGCGGAGGAACTCGCGCAGGCGCAGCACCGCGCTGACGCACGCGCGGCCGCCGCCTCCGCGCCCCTCACGCCCGGAGCGCTCAAGGACGGCACCGCGGTGCCTCTCCTGGCGAACCTCGGCAAGCCCGGCGGCGCCGCCGAGGCCGTGGAGCTCGGCGCCGAGGGCGTGGGCCTGTTCCGCACCGAGTTCCTCTTTCTCTCCGCGACGCAGGCGCCGACAGTCGAAGAGCAGACGAAGGCCTACACCGAGCTGCTGCAGGCGTTCCCCGGCAAGAAGGTCGTCGTTCGCGCGCTGGATGCCGGTGCCGACAAGCCGCTCGCCTTCCTCAACGGCGCCCACGAGGACAACCCCGCGCTCGGCCTCCGCGGGCTGCG
>QFPD01000259.1 GCA_003248845.1 Microbacterium sp.
CCGCGCGGCTTCGCGCTGAAGTTCTACACCGACGAGGGCAACTACGACCTCGTCGGCAACAACACCCCGGTCTTCTTCATCCGCGACGCGATGAAGTTCCCGCACTTCATCCGCTCGCAGAAGGGTCGCGGCGGCAACGGCCTGCGCGACAACAACATGCAGTGGGACTTCTGGACCCTCAACCCCGAATCGGCGCACCGGGTCACGTACCTCATGGGCGATCGCGGCATCCCGCGCTCCTACCGTCACATGAACGGCTACGGCTCGCACACCTACATGTGGATCAACGCCGCCGGTGAGAAGCACTGGGTGAAGTACCACTTCCACGCGGATCAGAGGATCGAGGGGCTGACGGATGCCGATGCGACGCGCATCGCAGGAGAGGACGCCGACTTCCACCGTCGCGACCTGTGGAACGCGATCGAGCGCGGCGACTTCCCCTCCTGGACGCTGTCGGTGCAGCTCATGCCGTACGAGGACGCGAAGACCTACCGCCTCAACCCCTTCGACCTCACCAAGGTGTGGCCGCACGCGGACTATCCACTGCACGAGGTCGGCCGCATGACCCTCGACCGCAACCCGGCGAACTTCTTCGCCGAGATCGAGCAGGCGGCATTCGAGCCGTCCGCACTCGTGCCGGGCATCGGATTCTCGCCCGACAAGATGCTGCTCGGCCGGGCGTTCGCGTACGCCGACACCCACCGCCACCGGATCGGGGCGAACTACCTCCAACTGCCGGTCAATCGCCCCCACGTCGAGGTGAACACGTACACGAAGGACGGCGCGATGGCATACGAGCACACCGGCGACGCCCCGGTGTACGCGCCGAACTCGTTCGGCCGCGGCTACGCCGACGAAGTCGGCGAGGTCGACCCGGGGTGGGAGGTGAACGGCGCCATGGTGCGCCAGGCCTACACGCTGCGCGAAGACGACGACGACTTCTCCCAGGCGGGCGCGCTCGTGCGCGACGTATGGAACGACGAGCAGCGCGCCGCGTTCGTGAGGACCGTCGCGGGCCACCTGCTCGGCGGAGTCACCGGCGACGTCCTCACGCGTGCGTTCGCCTACTGGAGGTCCGTGGATGCGGCGACGGGTGCGGAGATTGAGCGCCTCGTCCGCGCGGAGGCGGACCTCGGTGGCCCCGGTGGCCAAGCGGACGCCGCGGTGCAGGACGCTTCCGACCCGATCGTCGAGGACGACACTCATGCGGGCTGATCGCGTCACACGGCGTCGCACAGTGCAACAGCCGGACACACTCCCGGCGGGTGTCGGCCGGTCGGGTTAGCGTGGCAGAGCCCCCGCCGGCACCCCCCGGGTGACGCGGCGGGGGCACATCGCGGCGATCCGGGTGGTCCCGGGCACCGGCTCATAACCGGTTGCGTTGCGGGTTCGACTCCCGCCGTCGCGTCGACGGGGCGTACCCTCAGTGCCGCCGCTCTCAGTCGGTCGGCGGCCGCCGCATCCGTTTGACGTCGGTGCGCCGTTGCTTGTCTCTCAACCGCCGCTCGTGAGAACCGCGGGTCGGCTTCGTCGCCCGGCGTGTGGGCGGTGGGGGCCGAACCGCCTCGGCCACGAGATCGGCCAGGCGCGCCCGAGCGGCGTCGCGATTGCGCAGCTGCGCGCGGTGCTCGGATGCCGCAACCGTGAGCACCCCGTCGATCAGGCGGCCGCTCAGTCGCGCGAGCACGCGGTCTCGCTGCCGCGGCGAGAGAGAGCTCGAATGAGCGGCATCCCACATGAGCTCGACACGCGAATCGGCCGTGTTCACCCCCTGCCCTCCCGGCCCGGACGACCGCGAGAACCGCCACGAGAGCTCCGCCTCGGGAATCGTCAGCCCTCCTGCGATCGGCAGGCCCGAGCGGTGAGGTGCGGACATGCCGTCCATCCTGCCCGCCGCGGCGGCGCAGCACGAGCGAGCGCGCGCGACGACGAGCGGGCACGCGCGAGGATAGGAGCACGATGACCACGCCCTCCCCTCCGCTCCGCCAGCGCAACGCGCTCGTCCCCGGCGTCATCGCCGCGATCGTGCTCATCGCGGGCATCCCTCTGATCGGCAGCGAGTTCGCGATCACGATCTGCTTCATCGTCGCGATCCTGACGCTCATCATCGCCTGGCTCGCCGCCCAGGCCCGTCAGTGGTGGTGGACGGTGGTCATGGCCGCCATCGCGGTGCTGTGGAATCCTGTCTTCCCCTTCGCCTTCACCGGCGTGCCGTGGCTCGTCGCACACATCGTCGCCTCCGCCCTGTGCGTGGTCGCGGGCGTGCTCATCTCCGTCCCCCGCGAGGGGACAGGTGCGGCGCGCGGCTGAGCCCGGTTGGCGCGCGGCTGAGCCCGGTTGGCGCGCGGCTGAGCCCGGTTGGCGCGCGTCGCTCACCCCTGGGAGACTGGATGCCATGACGACCGCGACGATCTCGACGTTCGAGCCCGATGGCCGTGCCATCGCCTACATCGACGAGGGCGCGGGTCCCGCGCTCGTCCTGATCCCCGAGACGGGGCAAGACATCGCCTCGCTCGGCACGCTCGCCTCGATCCTCGTCGAGGAGGACTTCCGCGTGCTGCGTCTCGCCCCTCTCGACGTGACCGCCGACATGAGCGGCCTCGCGCAGGCGATTGTCGACATCATGGATGCCGTAGGGCTCGAGCATTCCTGGATCGGCGGCCACGGCTTCGGCGGCACCGTCGCGCGCGCGGTCGCGCTCGGCCACCACGATCGCGTCAACGGCGTGCTCCTGATGGCTCCGGAAGACGTCGACGGCGACCTCGTCGACGACATCCCGGTGCTCGTCATCCACGGCACCGACGACGACGTGACGCCCCTCGCCGTGAGCGAGCGGCTCGTGGCATCCGCCCCCGCAATCGCGAGCCTCAAGCAGGTCGAGGGCGCCGGGCACCTCTTCCCCGTGACTCACCCCGGCGAGACGTCGTGGTTCATCGAGGACTACCTCGACTGGGACTGATCCGGCCTGAGCGCCCGCCGCGTCAGCGCGCGGGGAACAGCGAAGCGGCCGCGAGCGCGTAGACCGGTACGTAGATGAGCGTGATCAGCAGCGCGTGCGTGACGACGAAAGCGAACGCCTCGAGCGCCTTCCCCCGCACGCGGAAGTGCGCCGCGAGCTTGCGGAGCATGCCGAGGGGATGCCGCACGTCCCAGCTGTTGAACCTCAAGAACCGCCCGAGGTAGACGCCCACCGCACCCAGCACGATCACCACCACCGCGAACGCCCAGCTCGACGCGGGCACGGTGGGGCGCGCGGGATCGATGAAGAGGACGATCAGCACCGTCTGCAGGATCGCGAGGCTGAGCACCGCGTTCGCGATGCCCGAGATGGTCAGGGTGAGCGTCTGGACGATGTCGTACCAGAGCGGCACGGGCGTCGGGCCGTCCTCGCGGTGGCTGAGGTTCAGCTCGGTGATGAGGTACACCGAGTTCGGAAGGAAGAGGAGCCAGACGAGCGTCGCGAGCGCGACGTACGTCCAGAGCAGCACCGGAGCGGATGCCCCGGCGAGCTGAATCGCCGGGACGAGCAGCATGAG
>QFPD01000260.1 GCA_003248845.1 Microbacterium sp.
CGACGACGCGTACCGCGCCGCCGGTGCGGAGGTCGTCGACACGGATGCCGCGTGGGCCGCCGATCTCGTCGTGATGATCAACGCCCCGACGGATGCCGAGATCGCGTGCCTGCACGAAGGCCAGACCCTCATCGGCCTCCTCTCCCCCGCCCTCAAGCCCGACCTGCTCACGGCCCTTGCCGTGCGCGGCGTCACCGCGCTCGCGATGGATGCCGTTCCGCGCATATCCCGCGCGCAGTCGATGGACGTGCTCTCCTCGATGGCGAACATCGCCGGCTACCGCGCCGTCGTCGAAGCCGCGAACGAGTTCGGCCGCTTCTTCACGGGCCAGGTCACCGCCGCCGGAAAGGTGCCGCCCGCGAAGGTGCTCGTCGCGGGCGCCGGCGTCGCCGGGCTCGCTGCGATCGGCGCGGCATCCAGCCTCGGCGCCATCGTCCGAGCGACCGACCCTCGTCCCGAAGTCGCCGACCAGGTGAAGTCGATCGGCGGCACCTACCTCGACGTCGTCGTTCCCAACGAGGCCAAGGAAGTCTCCAGCGACGGATACGCGAAAGCGACCTCGGATGCCTACAACGCCGCCGCGGCGCAGCTCTACAGCGACCAGGCGGCCGACGTCGACATCATCATCACGACGGCGCTCATCCCCGGGCGGGGCGCCCCGCGCCTCATCACGGCGGCCGACGTGGCATCCATGAAGCCCGGCAGCGTCATCGTCGACATGGCGGCCGGTCAGGGCGGGAACGTCGAGGGCTCCGTCGCCGGCGAGAAGGTCGTCACCCCGAACGGCGTGACGATCCTCGGGTACACCGACCTCGCCGGGCGCCTGCCGCAGCAGGCGTCGCAGCTGTACGGCACGAACATCCTGAACCTCCTCACGCTGCTCACGCCGCAGAAGGACGGGCAGCTCGTCATCGACGAGCGCGACATCGTGCAGCGGGGCGTCACCGTCACGCACGCCGGGGCCGTCACGTGGCCGCCACCGCCCGTGCAAGTCTCCGCCGCGCCGGCGGCCACTCCCGCCGCGCCCGCCGTCGCCGCCGCGCCCGCGGCGAAGAGGGGGCTCTCCCGCGGCGCTCGGGCAGTGCTCATCGCCGTCGGCATCGCGACGCTCTTCCTCGTCTGCGCGGTCGCACCGGCTCCCCTGCCGCAGCACTTCCTCGTGCTGACGCTGTCGGTCGTGATCGGCTTCTACGTCATCGGCAAAGTCGCCCACGCTCTCCACACGCCGCTCATGAGCATCACGAACGCGATCAGCGGCATCATCGTCGTCGGCGCCATGACCCAGATCGTCGTCCCGAACGTGCTCGTGCAGGTGCTCGCCGCGATCGCGGTGCTGCTGGCATCCATCAACATCTTCGGCGGCTTCGCCGTGACCCGCCGCATGCTCGCCATGTTCCAGAAGGGCGACCAGAAATGACGATCATCGCGACCTCCGCCGCCGCGGGCATGATCGTGCTCGCGCAGTCCATCGCCACCGCGGCATACATCGTCGCGGCGCTCCTCTTCATCCTCGCCCTCGCAGGGCTGTCGAAACAGGAGAGCGCCCGCCGCGGCATCGCCTACGGCATCGCCGGGATGACGATCGCGCTCGTCGCGACGGTCATCCTCGTCCTCGCCGAGGGCGCGCTCACGGGTGGCGCAACGCTCGGCATCGTCCTCCTCGTCGCCGCGGTCGTCATCGGCGGCGCGATCGGACTGTGGCGAGCCCGCGTCGTCGAGATGACCGGCATGCCCGAGCTCATCGCGCTGCTGCACTCGTTCGTCGGGCTCGCGGCCGTCCTCGTCGGCTGGAACGGCGCACTCTACGCCGAGGGGATCGCGCCCGAACTCGTCGGCATCCACCACGCCGAGGTGTTCATCGGCGTCTTCATCGGCGCCGTGACCTTCACGGGGTCGATCGTCGCGTTCCTCAAACTCTCCGCGCGCATGTCGTCGCGCCCGCTGATGCTGCCCGGCAAGAACGCGCTCAACGTCGGTGCGCTCGTCCTCTTCGTCGGCCTCACCGTCTGGTACGTCATCACCCCCGAGCTGTGGCTGCTCGTCGTCGTGACCCTCCTCGCGCTCGCGCTCGGCTGGCATCTCGTGGCCTCCATCGGCGGTGGCGACATGCCCGTGGTCGTCTCCATGCTCAACAGCTACTCGGGATGGGCCGCGGCCGCCGCGGGCTTCCTGCTGAACAACGACCTGCTGATCGTCACGGGCGCCCTCGTCGGATCCTCGGGCGCCTACCTGTCGTACATCATGTGCAAGGCGATGAACCGGTCCTTCCTCTCCGTCATCGCCGGCGGGTTCGGCATCGAGGCGCCGCGCGCGGACGCCGAGGAAGAGGGCGAAATCCACGAGACGGATGCCGCGGCCGTCGCCGCTCTCCTGCGCGATGCGCAGTCCGTGGTCATCACGCCGGGCTACGGCATGGCCGTCGCGCAGGCGCAGTACCCCGTCGCCGACCTGACCCACCGGCTGCGCGAGCGCGGCGTGGAGGTGCGCTTCGGCATCCATCCCGTCGCCGGGCGCCTACCGGGCCACATGAACGTCCTCCTCGCCGAAGCCAAGGTGCCGTACGACATCGTGCTCGAACTCGACGAGATCAACGACGACTTCGCCGAGACCGACGTCGTGCTCGTGATCGGCGCGAACGACACCGTGAACCCCGCCGCGGCGGAAGACCCGGGCTCCCCGATCGCCGGCATGCCCGTGCTGCACGTGTGGGAGGCGAAGGACGTCGTCGTCTTCAAACGGTCGATGGCCTCGGGCTATGCGGGCGTGCAGAACCCGCTCTTCTTCCGCGACAACACGCAGATGCTCTTCGGCGACGCCAAGCAGCGCGTGGAAGACATCCTGCGCGCCCTCTGACGCGCGGAGCGCCTGCCGTTCGCGCCAGCCGCTCCCCGGAGAAGACCTGTCCGGGGCTCCGCCCGTTCACAATTCAGTCTCCCCGCATGCGCCCGGGCCCGGTCGCCGCGTAATCCCGCGGCGACCGGCCCTCGCCGACCCCGCGGAGACTGAGTTGTGCACACGCGTCGGCGGGAGCGGGTCACGCGGCGCGGGTCAGGGCGGGCCGCGTCGGCGGCGACCGTAGGCTGGATGCCATGCGCATCGCCACCTGGAACGTCAACTCGATCCGCGCCCGCGTCGTCCGGACGGTCGAGTTCTGTGTGCGGGAAGACGTCGACGTCCTCCTCATGCAGGAGATCAAGTGCAAGCCCGAGCAGTTCCCCTACGCCGAGTTCGAAGCGGCCGGGTACACCGTCGAAGCGCACGGACTGAACCAGTGGAACGGCGTCGCGATCGCGAGCCGTGAGCCGATCGAAGACCTGCAGATCGGCTTCCCCGGCATGCCGGGATTCGCGAAGGGCCACGAGGGGCCGGATGCCCCGCAGGAGGCCCGCGCGATCGGCGCGACGATCGGCGGCATCCAGCTGTGGAGCCTGTACGTGCCGAACGGGCGTGGCCTCGACGACCCGCACTACACCTACAAACTCGCGTGGCTCGAGGCGCTCCGGGGATACACGGCCGACACGCTGCGCGCCCAG
>QFPD01000261.1 GCA_003248845.1 Microbacterium sp.
CCTCGGCGTCTGGTTGCTCGTCATCCAGCTGCGAGTGGAGCGGGTGCGTGTCGTGCGGGTGGCGGTCGACGGTGAGAGCGCGCGATTCGCGGGTGCGGCCGAGACTCGCGGCGTGCTCGGACTGCTCGGCGTCGCCGGCATCGCACTGCTCGCCGCGTGGGGATGGACGCTCGTGAGCGTCACCTCGACCGATGTGCCCATCCTGACCCTTCTGCTCGTTCCGATCGTCGCCGCGCTTCTCGTCTACGGCGGCGTCCGCGCGTGGCTCGGTGGTGACGGTGCCCACGTGCTGACACTCCGACCGGACGGCCTCACGCTGAAGATTCCGCGGACCGGGGTGAACGCGGCCTGGACGGACGTTTCGGGTGCCCGACTCGTGGACAACCGCGTGCAGGTGAGCCTCGAGGGCGGCGGTGCCGCGAGCTTCGCCGCGCGCGATCTCGCGAGCGACCCGGTCATTCTGGCGGAGCTGATCACCTACTACGCGCGGGTTCCCTCGGCGCGCGCGGGCATCGGCGAGGGAACGCTGGCGGTCCTCCGCAGCGGCGAGTTCTGAGCGGGGAAGACGCCATGGCGCAGCAATGGATAGCGACCGGCCACGGCGGCCCCGAGACGTGGCAGTTCGTCGACGTGGACGTCCCCGCCCCTGCGGCGGGAGAAGTCACGATCCGGGTCGCGGCCGCCGGCGTCAACCCCGCGGACGCGAAGCACGTCGCCGTCGAGCGCGGTCAGCGCTGGCCGGTCGCGATCGGGTACGAGGTGGCCGGAACGATCTCAGCGGTCGGCCCGGGCGCCCGTATCGGCTCGGGCGCGGTCGCCCTGGGGGACGAAGTCATCGCCTTCCGAGTGCAGGGAGGCTACGCGACGGATCTGACCGTCGACGCGTCGAAGGTGTTCCACAAGCCGGCCACGCTTTCGCACCCGGAGGCCGCGAATCTGCTGCTCACCGGCACGACGGCTGCCGAGATGCTCGACGTGGTTCACGCGCGCGCGGGGGAGACGATCGTCGTGCACGGTGCCTCCGGGGCCGTGGGTGTCAGCGTGCTCCAACAGGCCGCCGCTCGCGGCATCCGAGTGATCGGTACAGCCTCTCCGTCGTCGTTCCACCGGGTGCGCCTGTTCGGTGGCGTGCCGGTTTCCTACGGAGCCGGGTTGCGCGAGCGCATCTCCTCCGTCGCTGAGGGCGCGCGAATCTCCGCGGCGCTCGACGCGATCGGTACGGCCGAGGCGATCGACGTCTCGCTCGCACTCGTCGCGGACCGGTCGCGCATCGTCACGATCGTCGATCCCGCGCGCGCCGCAGAGGACGGCTTCCGCTGGATCGCCGGTGCCCTGCCCGCGAGCGCCGCCTACCGGGATGCCGTTCGGCCGGACATCATCGCCGCCGCAGCGTCCGGTGCATTGCTCGTTCCGATCGCACGCACCTATCCGCTCGCCGACGCGCGTGAGGCTCTCGCCCTCCTTGCCGCGGGGCATCCCGGGGGAGCACTCGCCCTCGTACCGTGAGGCCGTGCGTGGAGCGGGACTGGAGGGGTGTACTCTGTCAGCATGCGCTTCGGCCAGCTCCTTCTTAGCTGCCGCGACGAGGCCTCGATCTAGGGCCTTCCTCGTCGCGGAGCTCGTCGTTGGTGCGACACCTGGCCCGCCTCATCAGACGAGAGAAGCCACCCATCATGGAAAACACCCAGAAGCCCTCCGGCGCGCCGGTCCACAAGTACCGCCCGTACCACGAGCAGATCCGCGTCTCGCTGCCGGACCGCACGTGGCCGGACGCCCGCATCACCCAGGCGCCGCGCTGGTGCGCGGTCGACCTGCGCGACGGCAACCAGGCCCTCATCGACCCGATGAGCCCCGAGCGCAAGCGCGTCATGTTCGATCTGCTCGTGCAGATGGGATACAAGGAGAGCGAGGTCGGATTCCCCTCGGCATCCCAGACCGATTTCGATTTCGTCCGTCACCTGATCGACGAGGGTGCGATCCCCGACGACGTCACGATCCAGGTCCTGACCCAGGCGCGCGAGCATCTGATCGCGCGCACGTACGAGGCCATCGCGGGAGCGAAGCAGGCGATCGTCCACCTCTACAACTCGACGAGCGTGCTGCAGCGCGAAGTCGTGTTCCGCACCGACAAGCAGGGGATCATCGACATCGCGCTCGAGGGCGCGCGGCTGTGCCGCGAGTACGAGAAGAGGATCCCCGAGACGCGGGTCTATTACGAGTATTCGCCCGAGTCGTACACGGGCACCGAACTCGAGTTCGCGGTCGACGTCTGCAACCAGGTCATCGAGATCTTCGAGCCCACGCCGGACCGGAAGGTCATCATCAACCTGCCGGCCACGGTCGAGATGGCGACGCCCAACGTCTACGCCGACTCGATCGAGTGGATGAGTCGCCACCTCGCTCACCGCGAGAACGTGATCCTGTCGCTGCACCCGCACAACGACCGCGGCACGGCCATCGCCGCCGCCGAGCTCGGCTACATGGCCGGAGCGGACCGCATCGAGGGCTGCCTCTTCGGCAACGGCGAGCGCACCGGCAACGTCGACCTGGTCGCTCTCGGCGTCAATCTGATCACGCAGGGCATCGATCCGGAGATCGACTTCAGCGACATCGACCACGTCAAGCGCACCGCCGAGTACTGCAACCAACTGCCCGTGCACGAGCGGAGCCCGTGGGCGGGCGACCTCGTGTTCACGGCGTTCTCGGGTTCGCATCAGGACGCGATCAAGAAGGGCTTCGAGGCGATGGATGCCAAGGCCACGGCCGCCGGTGTCACCGTCGACGAGATCGAGTGGGCCGTGCCGTACCTGCCCATCGACCCGAAGGACCTGGGTCGTTCGTACGAGGCGGTCATCCGGGTGAACTCGCAGTCGGGCAAGGGCGGCGTCGCCTACCTCCTGAAGACCGACCACGCGCTGGATCTGCCGCGGAAGCTGCAGATCGAGTTCTCCGGCGTCGTGCAGACCAAGACGGATGCCGAGGGCGGCGAGGTCTCGAGCGACCAGATCTGGTCGATCTTCACCGATGAGTACCTGCCCGCTGCCGCCGCCGACGACAAGTGGGGTCGCTTCGAGCTGCTGTCCACGCGCACGCAGAGCGACATGTCGGGCGAGGTCTCGCTCGAAGTGACCCTCCGCGACGGCGAGAGCGAGGTCGCGACCCGCGGCGTGGGCAACGGCCCGGTGTCGGCTTTCCTCGAGGTCGTGCGCGAGCAGGGCTTCGACATCACCCTCTACGACTACGTCGAGCACACGCTCTCGGCCGGCGGCGACGCACAGGCTGCGTCGTATGTCGAGCTGCAGGTCGACGGCGAGCGCCTGTGGGGCGTGGGCATCGACGGGGACATCTCCACGGCATCCCTCAAGGCGATCGTCTCGGGCGTGAATCGCGCGATCCGCACGCGGGCGACCGCCCTCGCCGCCGTCTGACACGCGAAACGGCATGCAGCGCGGGAGACGCGAGCCCGCGTCGCGCGCTGCATGCCGTTTCGCCGTCACGCCTCGGGCGGACGGATGATCGGGATCGC
>QFPD01000262.1 GCA_003248845.1 Microbacterium sp.
CGGTAGTGATCGCGTGGGCTTCGAAGGCGGTCGGCGCGCGCGCCTCCCGTGGCGCGATCGTCGCGGTGATGGTCGTGACGGCGATCGGCGTGGTGTCGTTGGTCGTTGCTCCGCAGGTTGCGCGTCGCGACGTGTTCGCGCACGTCGTCGACCCGAACCTCTACACCACGACGGCCACGTCCTACCTCTCTACGGACGAACTCATCCTGCTGCGCAGATTGAACGAAAGCGTGCCGGCGGATGCCGTCGTCGTGGGCAACCCGAGTACAGGGATGGCATTCGGATACGCGCTGAGCGGTCGCAATGTCATACCTCGAACCTGGGCACCGCCGACGGGCGAGGCGTACGACGTTCTGTGGACGTCGTTGCGCGATGTGGCAGAGAATCCGGCGGTGTGCCCTGCGCTTGACGCGTTCGGTGCGCGATACGTGCTCGATTTCGGACCCGGCGAAGAGTACCCCGGGCGATGGCTCATGCCCGGGTTCGACGACCTCGGCGATCGGCCAGGCTTCGCGCTGGTCGATCGCGAAGGCGCCGCGACGCTCTGGCGTGTCACGGCGTGCGATTGACGCCCGAATTCTCGTCCGATCCGCCGGGGCGTGATAACTCGTCCTCCTTGAGCCTGTCCTCGAGCAGTGCGATCCGCCGCGCCAGTCGAGTCATCTGCCTTTGGTGGGCGATATTGCGTTTGTACTGGGTCCAGACGAAGGCGAGGAACACCACCACCAGCGCATAGAGCAGCAGGTCCGTCCCACGTCCGACTCCGACGAGGTTCGCGAGCCAAGATAACCACTGCGGGAATAGGACCGAAAGGATCGCCGCCAGCACGAATGCACCGAGCAGGAGCCGACGGATCGCGAGGTGGCTGTCCGCGCCGGTCCGGCGCATCACCAGCAGCCCGAGGACAACTATCGATGCGATCAGGAGAAGCTGGATCCACATGCGCTACCTCACCACCAGGTCGACCAGGATGTTCACCGAGTTGAGCAGGCTCTGCCCCTTGGCCCTTGAGTAGTCGGTGTACAGCAACTCCACGGGGTACTCCGTCCAGGGCAGGCCGGAATCCCCGAGCTGCATCACGATTTCCGTGGCATGTGCCATCCGGTCCTGTACGAGCGAGACATGCTGCGCGGCGTCGCGGCGGATCACGCGCAGTCCGTTGTGCGCGTCGGTCAGCGTGAGGCCGGTGGTCTTGTTCGTCACCCAGACGGCGGTCTTGAGCACGACCCTCTTGAGCGCGCCAGGCCTCGTGCGATCGTCCAGGAAGCGGGAGCCGAAGACGACGGCCTCGTTCTGCTGTCGGGCCAGTCGCACCATCGCCTCGGCATCTTCAGGGCGATGCTGCCCGTCCGCATCGAACGTCACGACGTAGTTCATCTCGGGCCGCGAGAGCGCGAATTCGATGCCGGTCTGTAGTGCGGCGCCCTGACCAAGATTGACCGGGTGGCGGATGACGCGGGCGCCCGCGGCCTCTGCGACGGCTGGGGAGCCGTCGGTCGATCCGTCGTCGACGCACAGGATGCGTGGGAAGGTCGCGGATAGCCCGGTGATCACGTCAGTGATGACAGTTGCTTCGTTGTAGAGCGGAATGACCACCCAGACGTCGGCGGCGCCGGACTCCTCGGTTCTCATGCCTTATACACGTCGGTGCTCATCATTCCATTGTTGCAGAAACGGCTAGACTCGACAGTCGGCCGATCCGCAACGCCCGGCCGAAAAGGAGAAACGATCGTGAACGCACCCTCCGCGGTCCGCGTGGTCGATTCGGCCGACGTCGCCGAGTCCGCGCAGATCGGCGCCGGCAGCTCCGTATGGCATCTCGCACAGGTCCGCGAGGACGCGATTCTCGGCGAGAACTGCATCATCGGCCGTGGGGCGTACGTGGGCACCGGCGTGGTCATGGGGGCCAACTGCAAGGTCCAGAATTACGCACTCGTCTATGAGCCGGCGAGGCTCGCTGACGGCGTGTTCATCGGCCCTGCTGTCGTTCTCACGAACGACACGTACCCCCGCGCGATCAACCCGGACGGCTCACTCAAGAGCGCACACGACTGGCAGCCGGTGGGCGTCACGATCGGGCGGGGTGCATCGATCGGCGCCCGTGCGACGTGCGTTGCCCCCGTCACGATCGGCGAATGGGCGACTGTCGCCGCCGGCGCCGTCGTCGTCAAGGATGTCCCGGCGTACGCCCTCGTGGCAGGAGTGCCGGCCAAACGCATCGGGTGGGTCGGGACGGCCGGGACGCCCCTGCACGAAACCGAGTCCGGCGTGTGGGAGTGCCCCGCAACCGGCGCGCGTTTTATCGAGACCGACGGCGCCCTCAGGAAGGCTGATAAGTGACCGATTTCATCTCACCAGCCAAGCCCATCATCGGCGACGACGAGCGCGAAGCGGTCGACAGAGTGCTGCGCAGCGGCATGGTCGCACAAGGCCCGGAAGTCGCGGCGTTCGAGAAGGAGTTCTCGGAGCACTTCGTTCCCGGTCGCCCCAGCGTCGCGGTCAACTCCGGGACCGCCGGGCTCCACCTGGGTCTCCTCGCTGCCGGTGTCGGCACCGGCGACGAGGTCATCGTGCCATCGTTCACTTTCGCCGCCACGGGCAACTCCGTTGCGCTCACAGGTGCCGTGCCCGTCTTCGCAGACATCGAGCCGCACACCTTCACGCTCGATCCCGCGTCGGTAGAGGCATCCATCACCGACAAGACCAAGGGCATCATGCCCGTGCACCTCTACGGCCACCCCGCGCTCATGCGTGACCTGGCTGCGATCGCTGCGAAGCATGGCATCGCGCTTTACGAGGATGCCGCGCAGGCCCACGGCGCGTCGCTCGACGGTACCCCCGTGGGCGGCTTCGGCACGTTCGCGATGTTCTCGCTCTATCCGACGAAGAACATGACCAGCGGCGAGGGCGGCATGATCGTCGCCGCGGACGAGACGATCGCCCGGGCGGCGCGACTTCTTCGCAATCAAGGCATGGAGAAGCAGTACGAGAACGAGGTCATCGGCTTCAACGCCCGCATGACCGACATCCACGCCGCGATCGGACGCGTGCAGCTCACCAAAGTGGATGCCTGGACCGTGACTCGCCAACAGAACGCCGCATTCCTCGATGCTCACCTCACCGGGGTCGTCGTCCCCCCGGTTCGGGAGGGTGCGGTCCACGTCTACCACCAATACACCATCCGCGTTCCGGAAGATCGGGACGGGTTCGTCACGGCGTTGCGCGAAGAGCACAACGTCGGGTCGGGCGTCTACTATCCGATCCCCAACCATCGCCTGCGCTCCCTCGCGCCTTACGCGGCGGGACTCGACCTGCCCGAGACGGAGCGGGCCGCCCGCGAAGTCGTGTCATTGCCTGTGCACCCCTCGCTCTCCCAGGGCGATCTCGAACGGATTGTCGCGTCAGTCAACGCGGTCGCCGGAGCGGGGTCCTAATGGCGCTGCGTGCCGGCCTGCTCGGCGTCGGCATGATGGGGCGTCACCACGCGCGCGTGCTGCGCGAGGTCGACGGCGTCGACCTCG
>QFPD01000263.1 GCA_003248845.1 Microbacterium sp.
ATGCGGAGGAGGAAGGAGAGGATCGCGACCAGTCCGAACAGCGACAGGCTCGCACGAACGATCCTCGAGTACTCGACAGTGCCGACGCCGAACACACGCTCGCTGCGCGAATCGACGAGGCTGAGTGCGATCATCCACCCGGCCACGAGGGCGGCCGAGAAGGTCCAGTAGGAAAGTTCGTTCAGGCGGCTGTCTTCGCGGATCGCGACCTGCGCGCTGCCGCTGCCGAACCACAGCAGTTGTGCGCCGTACACGACGGCGGCGAGAACGATGAGATCCGTCAGGGCGAGTCGTCGCGCGTAACGGCGCCGCCAGGGGTCGGCCTGGGGTGGGAGCACCGTTGGTGCGGTCGATGTGCGCGGGGGGAGAGGATCATCCTGCGGAGTAGGCTCGCGCATCTGCGCCTGCTCTTCTGAGGTCGTGGTGCTCACGTACGCTCCAAATGCGAACCCGGCCTGGTTGGGTCGCGTTCGCTGTCTCGCTGGGGGGCTACGGGGGGATAACTCGTCGCCATCGGACGATGCCATGTTATCCCCGCGACGGCGCTGTTCCGTGTCGGCGCTGTCACGCGCGCGTTACACGCTGGGGGGCATGGGCGTGGCGGCGTGCGTCACGCCCTGCCTGCGCGTGACCGAGAGGTGGGGAGGGGCGTCTCAGGAGCGGGCGCGTCGGTGGAGGCCGGGCCGTACCCGTAGGCGCGGTAACCATAGCTGTCGGGTCCGCGCGTGGGCAGCATCGTTCCGATGACGCCGAGCAGCCGGCCCGACGCGGTGTCGAGAGTGCGCAGGGCGCCGATGAGATCCTGCTTCTTCGTGCGCCCAGCGGCGGCGACCATGATCACCCCGGTGGACTTCGCCGCGAGGACCGCGGCGTCGGTCACGAGGAGCAGCGGGGGGGCATCGATGAGGACGTAGTCGAAGTGCGCGGCAAGGGCGCTCAGGACATCGCCCATCGCCGGCGAGCCGAGCATCTCCGCAGGGTTCGGGGGGATCGGCCCGGACGGGAGCACGAACAGCTGACCGGCGCCCCACTTCTGCAGCGCATCCGTCAACTCGACGCGACCGATGAGCGCGCTGGTGAGACCGACGCCGCCTTCGATGCCCATGTAATCCGCGATGCGCGGCTTGCGGAGGTCTCCGTCGATGAGCGCGACACGCGCCCCGGTCTCCGACAGTGCGATGGCCAGGTTCGCGGTCGTCGTCGACTTGCCCTCGCCGGGGCCGCTGCTCGAGACCACGAAGATTCGCGAGCCCGCGTCGGTGTTGAGGAACTGGAGGTTCGTGCGCAGCGCGCGGAACGACTCCGATCGCGGGTTCCGCGGGTCGGCGGAGACGATGAGAGGGCGCTTCGGTGCATCGGGGTCGTACGCGATACCACCGAGCACGGGCGCCCCGGTGATGCTCTCGAGATCGTGCAGCGTGCGGAGGCGGGTGTCGACGGCTGTCCGCAGCGCGGCGAGGCCGATGCCCGCGGCGAGACCGAGGATCGCGCCGAGAGCGACGTTCAGGGGCACGTTCGGGCTGATCGGGCTGTCGGGAACGATCGCCGGTTGCACCGTCGTCAGCTGCACGCTGCTCTGCGCGCCCTCGGTGCTCGGGCGTTCCAGCGTGTTCTGCACGGCGTCGGTGAGACTCGCGGCGGTGGCATCGGCGATGGCTGCCGCCCGAGCGAGGTCGGTGTCGGTCACGGCGATACTGATGTTGACGGTGTTCTGCGGAGTGTCCGCGGTGATCTGAGAGGCGAGCTGATCGACAGTGGTATCGAGGACGAGCTGATCGATGACCGGCTGGAGCACCAGGGCGGTCGGCACGACGTCGACGTAACTCGCGACGATCTGCCGGGCGAAGTTGGTTCCCTGCACCAGGTCGCCGGTGGCAGCACCGTCGGAGCGCACCGACACGTACAACTGCGCCGTGGACCGGTACTCGGGGGCCCGTGTGAGGGAATATGCGAGAGCGCCGCCGGTGCTGATCAGCACCACGAGCGCGATCATCAGCCAGTTCTTGTGCAGAATCCGAAAGTAATCGCGTACGTCCACGCCTGCTCCCCTTCCGGCGGTCGCCGCCCCGCCGACCGCCTAAGCAGTCTTGCACACGCGTCGCGTCGCGCCGTTCTCAACCTCGCTCGCCGTGCGTGACGGCATAGGTGTATTGCGCGTACGCGGCGCTGTCGGGCCCGCGCGTCGGCAGCTTCGTCATGAGCACGCCGCGCAGGAGCGCGTCGGCGCCACTCAAGCTCTTCGCGGCGTCCGCGAGCTGGGGTGTGCGGGTGTAGCCGGAGGCAGCCACGAGCACGGCTCCCCGCGTGTGACGGGCCATGACAGCCGCATCTGTCACCGCGAGCAGTGGCGGCGAGTCGAAGAGGATGAAGTCGAAGGCCTCTTCCAGTTCATGCAGCACGCGTTCCATCGCACCCGACCCCAGCAATTCCGAGGGGTTCGGGGGTCGGGTGCCCGCCATCAGCAGGAACAGCTTGCCGGCTCCCCAGGGCTGCATGGCACGAGCGAGCGTCGCACGCCCGGTGAGCACCTCGGTCAGTCCGGCATACCCCTCCAAGCCGAAGACGGCATCGAGGCGGGGACTGCGCAAGTCGCCGTCGACGAGGGCGACACGCGCGCCCGTCTCTGCCAGCGCGAGGGCGATATTGGCGCACGCCACGGTCTTGCCCTCGCCGGGCGCCGCGCTCGTGACGACGAGCGACGGCGTGCCGGCGCCGAGATCGAGGAACTGGAGGTTGGTGCGGACGGTGCGATACGCCTCGGCACGGGGGTCGCGGGGTGCGGCGTTCACGATCAGCGGCTCGGATGCCGCGTCGGGGTCGAACGGGATGCCGCCCAGGATGGGTGTGTCGAGGGCCGACTCGACGTCGGTGAGCGTGTGGATGCGAGTGTCGAGGGTGGTGCGCAGCACGGCGATCGACACTCCCGCCGCCGCGCCGACGAGGAGGCCGAGCAGAATGCTCAGCGACATGTTCGGGGCCACGGGAGTGGTCGGCACGTGCGCGGGTGAGAGCAGTTCGATGCGGACCTTGCTCGGCTCGCCGTCCCTGGTGGGGCGCTCGAGCCGGTCGGCGACGGCGGAGGAGAAGCTCTCGGTGACGGCGTTCGCGATCTGCGCGGCGTCGCTCGGGCTGGCGTCGCTCACGGTGATCTCGATCACCTGCGAATTCGGCGCGGCAGACGCGGTGACACGGCTCGCCAGTTCTCGCGAGCTCAGACCGAGGTCGAGATCAGCGATGACGGGGTCGAGGACGAGGGCTGTGGGGACGATCGTCACGAAGCTCGCGACGGCCTGTCGCGCGTAGTTCGTGCTCATGTTGAGGTCGCTCGCGGCGCCCGTGTTGCTCACGGCGACGAAGGAGCGCGTCGAGGCTTCGTACCGCGTCGGCGTGGCCAGCGCGATCATCATGCCCACGGCGCCGCCGATCAGCAGAGACGAGAGTACGATCAGCCAGTTGCGGCGCACAATGACGATGTAGTCGGTGAGATGCACGCGTCTCCTCGAGACAGGGTGAGGTC
>QFPD01000264.1 GCA_003248845.1 Microbacterium sp.
CTACCGTGTCGGCACGATGCTGAAGAAGGACGCCGTCTCCGCACGCCTGAACTCCGAAGCCGGCATCAGCTACACCGAGTTCAGCTACCAGATCCTCCAGGGCATGGATTACCTGGAGCTCTACCGTCAGTACGACTGCGTGCTGCAGACGGGCGGGTCGGACCAGTGGGGCAACCTCACGAGCGGCGTCGACCTCATCCACCGCGTCGAAGGGGCGGGAGTGCACGCGATCGGCACTCCGCTGATCACCAACAGCGACGGCACGAAGTTCGGCAAGAGCGAGGGCAATGCGATCTGGCTGGATGCCGCGATGTGCAGTCCGTACCGCATGTACCAGTTCTGGTTGTCGTCGACCGATGCCGATGTCGTCGATCGGCTCAAGGTGTTCACTTTCCTCACCCGCGCCGAGATCGAGGAGTACGCGGCGCTCGTGGAAGCCGAGCCGTTCCGCCGCGCCGCGCAGAAGCGCCTCGCCCTCGAGGTGACGACGTTCGTGCACGGTGAGGCGGCCGCCGAGGCCGTCGTCGCCGCTTCCGAGGCGCTCTTCGGCTCGGGGGACCTCTCGACGCTCGACGCCGCGACGCTGCGCAGCGCGCTCGAAGAGCTGCCGCACGCCTCTATCGCCGCCGGAGCGCCGGTGGCGCAGGCGCTCGTCGACACGGGTCTCGTCTCGAGCCTGTCGGAGGCGCGTCGGGCGATCGCCCAGGGCGGAGTGTCGCTCGACGGTGCGAAGGTCGACGACGAGGCGGCGGTCGTCACGGGCGGACTGCCGGGCGGCGTCTCGGTCCTGCGTCGAGGCAAGAAGACGCTCGCGGGTCTGTTCGTCGGCTGAGGCTGCGCGCGTGCCGTTCACTCCGTCGCACGCCGTCGTCGCGCTGCCGTTCGTGCGGACGCCGCTCCTGCCGGCGGCGATCGCGATCGGCGCGATGACGCCGGACCTGCCCCTGTTCCTGCGCGGCACCCCGCTCAGCTACCAGGCGACGCACACGAATGTCGCACTGTCGACAGCGATCGCGTTCGTGCTGCTCGTGCTCTGGTACGCGCTGCTGCGCCCGGCCGTGCGCGAGCTCGCTCCGCTCGCCGTCGCGCGGCGCCTGCCGCCGGAGTGGGATGCCACCGGCCCGAACGTCCTGCGCACACTGCCGCCGCGGCACCCCGTCGCCCTCGCCGGGCTCCTCATCGCCTCCCTCGTGATCGGCGTGCTCTCCCATATCGCGTGGGACGCCTTCACCCACGAGGGTCGGTTCGGCCTTCGCATCCTGCCGGCCCTCGCTCAGCAGTGGGGGCCGCTCACGGGATACAAGTGGGTCCAGCACGGATCGAGCGCCGTCGGGCTCGCCATCCTCGCGATCTGGGCGTCCTGGTGGATATCGCGGCGTACGCCCGCGGCATCCGTCGTCCGTGTTCTGCCCGGCGCCGCGCGTCATGCCTGGTGGGCCTCGCTGCCCGTGATCCTCGCGGCGGCGTGGGGATTCGGCCTCCTCGCGTACGGGCCGCTGACGGCGACGTGGACGGCTCAGCATCTCGCCTATCGCGTCCTGCCTCCTGCGTGCGCCGTGTGGGGCGTGGTCACCATCGCACTCTGTGTCGTGGTCATCGCACGGCGGAGCCGCGTTCGCCGCGCATGAACCTCGCGCGCTAGGGTGGACGCGGGCAATGTGAACGTGCACATCGAAGGCGAGGGCGCGGTGACCACAGGCGAGGAGCGCACCCGCACGGCGAGCATCCGCGACGTCGCGCGAGCAGCCGACGTGTCGTACCAGACCGTCTCGCGCGTCCTCAACGGACATCCCTCGATTCGCCCGGAGACGAAGCAGCGCGTGCTCGACGCGATGGCAGAGCTGCGCTATCGGCCCAACCAGGCCGCGCGCGCGCTCGTGACCAGTCGCTCGCGCACGCTCGGGGTGATCCTCGGTTCCCGCGGCGAGTACGGCCCGACATCGAGTCTGGCCGCCGTCGAGGATGCCGCGCGCACGCATGGCTACTGGGTCAACTCCGCGTACCTCGCCGACACGCGGCCCGACACGATTCGCGCGGCCGTCGAGCATCTGCGTCGACAGTCGGTCGAGGGCATCATCGTGCATGCCCCGCAGGTGCGCGTGTTCGACGTGTTGGCGGAGCTCGACGTGGACATCCCCTATCTGGGCCTCCATGCGGCCGAACGGGGCGTCGCAGAGATCGCGGATGATCAGGTGCGCGGTGCACGCCTCGCGACCGAGCACCTCATCGGACTCGGTCACGTCGAGATCCTGCACGTCGCCGGCCCCCAGGACTGGATCGAGGCCGAGAGTCGGATGCGCGGCTACCTCCACGCACTCTCCGACGCCGATCTGCCGACCCGTCCGCCGATCCTCGGCGACTGGACGGCCGACTTCGGTTATCGTGCCGCCGTCGAACTCTCCCACCGCCTCGACTTCACTGCGGTCTTCGCTGCGAACGACGCGATGGCGTTCGGACTACTGCACGGGTTCCGCGATGTCGGCGTGGATCTGCCGCGCCAGATGAGCGTCGTGGGCTTCGACGACATCCCGCTCGCGAGCCATGCCGCCCCACCCCTCACGACGGTGCATCAGCACTTCGCGGGGCTCGGAGAGCGTGCCGTGCGTGCACTGCTGCGGGCGATCGACTCGACGGCGACGACGACGACCGATTCGCCCGGCGCGGCCGAACTCGCACGCGGCGAGCGTGTCGATCTCACTCCGGAACTCGTCGTGCGGGACTCGACGGCTCCCGCGCTGACGCGTCGAAGATGACGCTTCGATAACGGGCCTCGCGCGCAATTGACACGAGGCGGCGGAGGGTGCACGATGTTCAAGCGATGTGAACGGTCACATCGCCGGCGGAGAACCGCTGCAACCATGCTTCAGGCATAACGGACGACGAGGAGGTCGAGCCCATGGCGGACGCGGTCCCGATCCTGGAGATGCGCTCCATCACGAAGGAGTTCCCCGGCGTCAAGGCGCTGAGCGACGTGTCGATCACCGTCGGCGCGGGCGAGATCCACGCGATCTGCGGGGAGAACGGCGCAGGGAAGTCCACGCTCATGAAGGTGCTCTCCGGCGTGTATCCGCACGGCACCTACAGCGGCGAGATCTGGTTCCGCGGCGAGCTCGTCGCGTTCCGCGACATCCGCGCCTCCGAGCAGGCGGGCATCGCGATCATTCACCAGGAGCTCGCCCTGATCCCGGAGCTCTCCATCACCGAGAACCTCTTCCTCGGCAACGAGATCGCCCGCGGCGGCGTCATCGACTGGTCAGAGGCGCGGTTGCGCGCCGTCGATCTCCTGGCGCGCGTCGGACTCCGCGAAGACCCCGACACCCAGATCAAGCACCTCGGTGTCGGAAAGCAGCAGCTCGTCGAGATCGCGAAGGCGATCGCCAAGGACGTCAAGCTCCTCATCCTCGACGAGCCGACCGCGGCGCTCAACGAGGACGACTCGCAGCACCTGCTCGATCTGATCCTGTCCCTCAAGGGCAAGGGGATCACGTCGATCATCATCAGCCACAAGCTC
>QFPD01000265.1 GCA_003248845.1 Microbacterium sp.
CCTTCGCCGCCGTCGTGACGGCGTTCCTGTCTCTCGACACGACGGCGGTGCTGCTCACGCCCGTCGTCGTCGCCGTCGCCCGGTCGAACGGTCTGTCTCCGATGCCGTTCGCGTTCGCCACGGTCTGGCTGGCGAACACCGCCTCGCTCTTCCTGCCGGTGTCGAACCTCACCAATCTGCTCGCCGCCCACCGGCTCGGCGATCTGGATGCGCTCGGCTTCCTCGGCCTGCTGGGTCCGTCGGCGATCATCGCGACCCTCATCACCGTGCTCCTCCTCTGGCTGACGAACCGCCGAGAGCTGCGCGGTCGGTTCTCCCCTGCTCGCCCTCCGCGCGTCGTCGACCCCGCGCTGCTGCGGATCGCCGCGGTGGTGCTCGTCGTCATGCTGCCGTTCCTGGTCATCGGCATCCCGCCGTGGATGCCGGCAGTCGGCGCAGCCCTCGTGCTCGCGGTCGTCTTCTCATGGCGCTCTCCTACGTCCCTGCGCTGGGCGCTCGTGCCGTGGCAGCTCGTCGTCTTCGCCTCGGGCCTCTTCCTCGCCGTCGGCGCAGCCGAAGCACTCGGGTCCGGCGCGCTCCTCGCCGCCGCGACGGGATCCGGTGAGGACCTCCTTTCGCTCTGGCAGGTCGCCGGCGTGGGGATGCTGGGGGCGAACGTCGTCAACAATCTGCCCGCGTATCTCGCCCTGGAGTCGGCGGCGGGCTCTCCCGTCCGATTGGCCGCCCTGCTCATCGGCGTGAACGCGGGGCCGCTCATCACGCCGTGGGCGTCGCTTGCCACGCTGCTCTGGCACGAGCGGCTCCACGCCGTCGGGGTCGACGTCCCCTGGAAGCGCTACATCCTGCTGGGCCTCGCCGTCGCACCCGTCACGGTCGCGCTCGCCGTCGTACCGCTCGCGTTCCGCTGACCGGTGCACGCCCCGTCGCGAACAGACCGGGCGATCAGAGGTGTTTGAGGGCCTCGCGAGTACTCAGGGGGCTCAGCTGCCGCGACGCCACGAAGCTCCGGACCCAGTCGGGCGCGCTGCGCGCGGCATCCCGCAGCGCCCAACCGATGGCTTTGCGGATGAAGAACTCGGGATCGGCGGCGTTCTCGTCGATCACCTCGCGCAGAAGGTCTGCATCGAGTCGTTCCCGGCGCCCGAGTTGCGCGATGATCGCGAGCCGCCGCATCCACATGTCCCCATCGCTGCTCCAGGTGCGAACGATCAGTGCCATCTCCGCGGGGAACGCATCCAGCAGATCGGCGACGCGGTGAGCGACTTCGTCGGTGAAGTCCCACCACTGACCGGTGCGCACCATGTGCTCGACCAGCGGCACGAGGTCGGGATTGCCTCGGAGTGCACGCAGCCCGAGGAGGGCGAGCGCGGCGTATCGCTCCTCACGGAACCGGGCTTCGTCCCAGAGCGTGAGCGCGGCATGTCGCAGTTCATCCGCGTTTCGGATGCTGCGGCCGTGAGACTGGGCGATCCGGCGAGCCGCGAGCACGCGAACTCCCAGGAACGGCATCGCCGACTTCATATACGCCTGCTGGCCGGCAGCGATCGACGGGTTCGCCTGCGTCCGAAGGTCGTCGCGGATCGCCGCAACGAGGTCGTCCACCACCCGCTCAGCCGACGGTGAGGTCGACCTGGATCTCACCGGCGAGAGCCTCGAGCGCTCCCGTCAGAGCCGCCGCATCGGAGTGCGCCGGCAGGCTCACCTCGACGACGGCCTCGAAGAGTGTGCCACCAGCCATCGGAGCCTCGAGGGTGCGGCTGCGGAACGCGTCGATGCTCACGGCGTGATCGGCGATGGCTGCAGTGACGTCCCGGACGATCCCCGGACGGTCGTTACCGAGGACCGTAAACGAGACGGAGTGCGAGGCGTCGGCGGATGCCGTGGGCGACGCATCGTGCGTCGTGACGCGCAACAGTCCGTCGAGCTCGCCGAGCGCCGCCGTCAGCGCACGCTGCCGCTCATCCGGCACTGAGACCAGCACGATGCCCGCGAAGGCACCGGCGAGCTCGGCCAGCTCGCTCTTCTCCCAGTTGCCGTCGTGGTCGGCGATGGTGCGTGCGAGGGCGCTGACGAGTCCGGCACGATCGTCGCCGACGACGGTGAGCACGAGGTGGGCCATGCCGCGAGCCTAACGCTCCGACTCCGACGGGTGCGAGCGCGTGAATCGGCCTGGCCGGCCTTGTCTTGTTCGGAAATGCAAAAACCCCCGTCTACCGGGGGTTTTCTTGAGTGCGCGATACTGGGATCGAACCAGTGACCTCTTCCGTGTCAGGGAAGCGCGCTACCGCTGCGCCAATCGCGCCCAAATGGGTATTCAGTTGTGAGGCGAGGTGGCGACGGGATTCGAACCCGTGTAAACGGCTTTGCAGGCCGGTGCCTAGCCGCTCGGCCACGCCACCGTGTGGGGTTCGACCCACGTGGAGTGACCCCTTCGAAAAGAGATCCCCGCACTCGAGCGGATGACGAGACTCGAACTCGCGACCCTCACCTTGGCAAGGTGATGCGCTACCAACTGCGCTACATCCGCATTCGCACTCCGGTTTCCCTGAGCACTTGAACGACTTTAGCCGACGATCGCGCGTGCGCAAAACCGATGGCCCCCCGCGCGTGTCACGCGCGTCGATTGGGCGCGGCGCCCGGCATCCGGTAGCATCGGATCTCGGTCCTTCGGGATCACGGGCGATTGGCGCAGTTGGTAGCGCGCTTCCTTCACACGGAAGAGGTCATCAGTTCGAGTCTGGTATCGCCCACCATGAGCCCCCGCCGCGGCGGGGGTTTTCTCGTACCCGCGGGCTCGTCACGACGACGAAACACCGAGGCGGCAGAATGGCGCGCATGACCACGCTGCGCATCGTCACGCTGTTCGCCCTCGCCGCTGTCGCCGAGATCGGCGGCGCGTGGCTGATCTGGCAGTCGGTGCGGGAGAACCGCGGCTGGTTGTTCGCGGTGCTGGGTATCGTCGCGCTGGGCGCGTACGGCTTCATCGCCGCGTGCCAGCCCGACGCCCATTTCGGGCGCGTCCTCGCCGCATACGGCGGCGTCTTCGTCGCGGGCTCTCTCGCGTGGGGCATCGTCGTGGACGGATTCCGGCCCACGGTGTGGGACTACGTCGGATCGGCTGTCGCGCTTCTGGGGACTGCGATCATCATCGGCGCGCCGCAGGCGGCCACGGCCGAGTGAGCCGCTACTCCCCCGCCTGCCAGCCGTAGCGGCGCTGCAGCGCCTGGGCGACGACCGCGAAGCGCTTCACGTCGATCGCGGATGCCTCGCGTCGCATGCCCTCACGGTGCACCGAGTACAACTGCTCGATGTCGACCCAAGAGGGCCGGCCCTGCGAGTCCCACGCGCCCGAACCGATCGGCAGGAAGTCGCGCTCCGCGTCGTGCGCCTTGCTCGTCAGCCGTACGGCGAAGACGCGGTCGGCGCTGTGGCGACCGATGACGAGGACGGGGCGGTCCTTGCCACGTCCATCGTTCTCTTCGTAGGGCACCCACGTCCACACGACCTCAC
>QFPD01000266.1 GCA_003248845.1 Microbacterium sp.
GCGCAATGAGGGCAAGCCCGAGGCCTCCCTGCCGAAGATCGTGGAGGGTCGCGTCGGCGCGTTCTTCAAGCAGGTCGCACTGCTCGACCAGGACTACGCGAAGGACAACAAGCTGTCGGTCGCGAAGGTCGCCGGCGACGCGGGGCTCACCATCACCGACTTCGCCCGCTTCAAGGTCGGCGCGTAACGTCGGGACGGGGGTCCGCATTCTTCACGGATGCGGGCCCCTTTTCCATGCCCGCACGCGCACGGACGGCGCTGCGATACTCTGCAACGTGACGAGAGGAACCCCCTGTGATCGATGAGAACACCGGACGCCGACGCGTCCTGCTGAAGCTGTCCGGCGAAGCGTTCGGCGGAGGGCAGCTGGGCGTCAATCCGGATGTCGTCAGCCAGATCGCGCGCGAGATCGCTGCTGCCGTCGAAGAGGTCGAGATCGCCATCGTCGTCGGAGGTGGCAATTTCTTCCGCGGCGCCGAGCTCAGCCAGCGCGGTATGGACCGCGGGCGCGCCGACTATATGGGCATGCTCGGAACGGTCATGAACGCCCTCGCGCTGCAGGACTTCCTCGAGCAGGCGGGCGCGGCCACTCGCGTGCAGTCGGCGATCTCCATGACCCAGGTCGCCGAGCCCTACATTCCACGCCGCGCCGAGCGGCACATGGAGAAGGGCCGCGTCGTCATCTTCGGCGCCGGCGCCGGTCTGCCGTACTTCTCCACCGACACTGTCGCCGCCCAGCGCGCGCTCGAGATCGGCGCCCACGAGGTTCTCGTCGCCAAGAACGGCGTGGACGGGGTCTACACCGCCGATCCGAAGAAGGATGCCGCGGCCACCAAGATCGACGAGATCACCTACCAGGACGCGCTGCAGCGGGGCCTCAAGGTCGTGGACTCCACCGCCTTCAGCCTCTGCATGGACAACAGCATGGACATGCGGGTGTTCGGCATGGAGCCCGCCGGCAACGTGACCCGGGCCCTGCTGGGCGAACGGATCGGCACGCTCGTCACGGCGTGACCGAGCGCCCCCGCTAGACTCGACACCTGACGCAACAACGAATGGAGTGACCGTGATCGCCGACATCCTGGCCGACACGTCCGGGCGCATGGACCGCGCCGTCGACGCCGCGAAGGAGGACTTCTCGACCGTCCGCACGGGACGCGCGAACCCCGCGCTGTTCCAGAAGGTGATGGTCGATTACTACGGCTCGCCCACTCCGCTCGCTCAGCTGGCGTCGCTGAACACTCCCGAAGCCCGCACGCTCGTCGTCACGCCGTACGACAAGTCGGCGCTCAAGGCGATCGAGCAGGCGATCCGTGACATCCCGAACCTCGGGGTGAACCCCACCAATGATGGCAATCTCGTCCGCGTGACGATGCCCGAACTCACCGCCGACCGCCGCAAGGAGTACGTCAAGCTCGTTCGCACGAAGGGCGAGGACGCGAAGGTGCACCTGCGCGGCATCCGCCGGAAGGCCAAGGATGAGCTGGACGCGCTCAAGAGCGAGGTCGGCGAAGACGACCTCGTGCGGGCGGAGAAGGAGCTCGACGCAGTGACCCGCGCGCACGTCGACGAGATCGATGAGGCGCTCAAGCGCAAAGAGGCCGAGCTTCTCGAGGTCTGACGACATGACCGATCCTTCCGGTGAGCCCGCCGAAGGCTCGGATGCCCCGCTGACGCCGCCCACGCGTGCCGACGCGCGCCGAGGCGGCGCGGACAGCCAGACGGCGTTCCAGGACCATGTCCGGGCGGCGCGCAGCGAGTTCGAGCATCAGATCGATCGCGCACGCGCCGACTTCGACAAGGCGCGCGCCGACTTCGAGCAGGTTCAGGACCGCATCAACGAGCGCACGGGGCGGAACCTGCTCATGGCGATTCTCATCGGAGTCGTCGTCGGTGGTGCCGTCCTCGCGTCGCTGCTGTTCATCAAATGGCTGTTCCTCTTCTTCGCGATCCCCGTCTGCCTGCTGGGAGTGTTCGAGTTCTCTCGGGCGCTGCAGACTGCCGGGCGCCGGGTGGACGTCGTGCCGCAAGTGGTCGCCGGCGGTGTCATCATGCTCGCGGGCTTCTTCTTCGGGCACTGGACGCATCTGGTGCTCACCTTCGCGTGCGTCGCCGCGCTCATCAGCTGGCGCTTGATGGCACAGATGGTGGCGCGGGACGGACGGCGGTACAGCGACGTCCTCGACGACGTCCTCGCCGCGGGCTTCGTCCCGATCTACGTCGCGTTCCTCGCGTCGCTCACCCTCGTGCTGCTCCGTCAGGACCAGGGGGAGTACTGGCTGCTGGGCATGGTCATCGCGGTCGTAGCGGCGGACACCGGCGCGTATGCCAGCGGCCTGGCGTTCGGTTCGCACCCGATGGCGCCGCGTATCAGCCCGAAGAAGACCTGGGAGGGCTTCGCGGGCGGCGCCCTGGCGACCGTTGTGGTCGCGATCGTCTACGGCATGTTCGTGCTGCACGTCCCGTGGTGGGCGGGAGCGGTGTTCGGCATCGTGATGCTGGGCTGCGCGACGGTCGGCGATCTCGGTGAGTCGATGATCAAGCGCGACCTCGGCATCAAAGACATGAGCTCGTGGCTGCCCGGCCACGGCGGTGTCCTCGACCGTCTCGACTCCATCCTGCCGTCGGCCGCGGCTGCCCTCGCGATGTACTTCCTGTTCTTCCCCCTGGTGAGCGTATGACCGATGAGATGACGACCGAATCCGCCCTCTTCCCGCGCGCATCGGGACGCACGAAGGGCTACCGGCCACAGGACGTCGATGACTTCCTCGCGCTCGCTCGCGCCGCATTCGAAGACCCGTCGGCCGCGGACGTGGATGCTGGCACCGTCCGCACGGTCGCCTTCCCGCTCGTCAAGCGCGGCTACCAAGTCGGGGCGGTGGATGCCGCACTCGGACGTATCGAGGACGCGTTCGCCGCGCGGGAACGCGAGAATGCGTTAGGCCGCGCGGGCGCGCGCGCCTGGGTGGGGCAGTCGCGTCGCCTCGCGCAAGAGATCCTCGATCGGCTGAGCCGGCCGCGCGGTCGGCGGTTCCGCCGCGTCGGTCTGCTGCGCTACGGGTATCGCATCGACGAGGTCGACATCGTCGCCGACAAGATCGCCGCCTTCCTGGAGTCCGGGGAGCCCGTGACCGTCGATCAGGTGCGTACCGTCGCGTTCCGGATGCAGCGGCGCGGCTACAGCGAAGCCCAGGTCGATGCGGTGCTCGACGCCGTCGTGGAGGTCATGCTCGCCGTCGTCTGAGGCTCGGCGCCGGCGCGTCAGCCATCGTGGACCGGGTTCCCGCGGCCCGGTAGGATCGGAGAACTGTGACGTCCGACGCCGAATCGACCCCCGTCTCGGCGCGCGAGCTCTCGCCGCGCGTGATCGCCGGCGTGCCCGTGACGTCGCGCGGCGCCGCACGATCTGCACAGGCGGTGCCGCCCCAGCGGTGGTCGCGGCGCCGCGGTGTCGTCGGCGTCTTCGCCGCACTGGCGGTGGCGGGGCTC
>QFPD01000267.1 GCA_003248845.1 Microbacterium sp.
CGCCGTCTTCATCGACCACGGCCTCCTCCGCAAAGGCGAGCGCGAGCAGGTCGAGAACGACTACGTGGCATCCACGGGCGTCCGCCTCATCACGGTCGACGCGCGCGAGACGTTCCTCGACGCCCTGGCGGGTGTCAGCGACCCCGAGCAGAAGCGCAAGATCATCGGACGCGAGTTCATCCGCGCGTTCGAGAAGGTGCAGCAGGAGCTCATCGCCGAGGCGGCAGCCGAGGGCGATCCGATCCGCTTCCTCGTGCAGGGCACGCTCTACCCCGATGTCGTGGAGTCCGGCGGCGGTACGGGCACCGCGAACATCAAGAGCCACCACAACGTGGGCGGCCTTCCCGAAGACCTGCAGTTCGAGCTCGTCGAGCCCTTGCGGACCCTCTTCAAGGACGAGGTGCGCCAGATCGGGCGCGACCTGGGCCTCCCCGAGGCGATCGTCGCGCGGCAGCCCTTTCCGGGCCCCGGCCTCGGCATCCGGATCGTGGGTGAGGTCACCGCTGACCGCCTCGAGATCCTGCGTGACGCCGACGCCATCGCCCGTGAGGAGCTGACGAAGGCAGGCCTCGATGGCGAGATCTGGCAGTGCCCGGTCGTGCTTCTCGCCGACGTGCGCTCGGTGGGCGTGCAGGGCGACGGTCGCACGTACGGGCATCCGATCGTGCTGCGGCCGGTCTCGTCGGAGGACGCGATGACCGCTGACTGGACGCGTCTGCCTTACGACGTGCTGTCGAAGATCTCGAACCGCATCACCAACGAGGTGCGCGAGGTCAACCGCGTGGTGCTCGATGTGACGTCGAAGCCCCCGGGTACGATCGAGTGGGAGTGACCTCCGCGAGGGGATGAACGGATGCCGGGGCGGATGCCTCGGCATCCGTCGTCTGCGCCGCGCTCAGGCGCGCACGAACTCCGCAGAAACGCACGAACTCCGCATCCGATCGGAGAAAAGGATGCGGAGTTCGCGTCGATCTGCGGAGTACGTGACTCCGCAGAGGGTCAGTTGTTGCCGCGGAGAATCGCGATGAGGCGCAGGATCTCCACATACAGCCAGACGACCGTCACCATGATGCCGAAGGCACCGAGCCAGCCGTACTGACGGGGGGCGCCGTTGCGCACGCCCTGCTGGATCGAGTCGAAGTCGAGCACGAGCGAGTAGGCCGCCATGATGACCACCAGCACGCCGATGATGACGCCGAGCGGGATGCCGGCGATCGAGTAGTTCGACAGCATGCCGAACGGGCCACCCGAGCCGGCGGGGAACGCGCCGAACATCATCATGACGACGTTGATGAGGGAGAAGACGAGGTAGCCGATCATCGCGATCATGAAGACCTTTGTGGCCTTCTTGGACGCGCGGACCTTGCCGCTCGCGAAGAGGGCGAGCGTCACGCCGACGACGGAGAGCGTGGCGAGGGTCGCCTGCACGACGATGCCCGGCCACATGTACTCGAAGAACGCCGAGATGCCGCCGATGAAGAGACCCTCGAAAGCCGCGTAGGCGAAGATCAGGGCGGGGCGGACCTTCTTGCGCGACGTGAAAGTGATGACCATCGCGAGCACGAAGCCGCCGAGCGCGCCGATCATCCACGGCAGGATGCTGACGTTGCTCGGGTTGGCGGGAGTGACGCCGGCCATCGTCCAGATCCAGCCGACGGCGGCGGTGACAAGAAGGATCGCGAACAGGCTCACCGTCTTGATGACGGTGTCCTCGACGGTCATGCGTCCGGTGTCGACGGACCCGGCTGAGGGAGCGGCGAACGCGCCCTCGAGCTGCGCCTGGGCGGCGAGGTCGGCCGCCTGGTGCGACGAGGTCGCGAACGAGGTCTGGGCAGCCGGCGGGGTCAGCCCGGGGCGCTGTTCTTGGAACGCGGGGTTGGCGAATGCGGGATTGCTGCTCGAGGCCATGGTGGTCTCACTCCAATGCGAAGGATGCCGCGGGGTTTCCTGCGGTATTACAGCCTATCGCGGGCGCCGAGATGTGGTACGGCTCACCGCTGTGAGCACGCTCTGAACGCGGGGGCCGAGCGCGGGGCCGCCCCCTGCGGTGACTAGCCTGGGGGGATGCCGCGACGTCATCCTCTCGTGATCGGACACCGCGGCGCACCGGGGTATCGCCCCGAGCACACCCGCTCGTCCTACGACCTCGCTCTCGCCCTCGGCGTCGATGCGGTCGAACCCGATGTCGTGTTCTCTCGCGACGGCGTGCTCGTCGTGCGCCACGAGAACGAGATCAGCTCGACGACGGACGTCGCCGCGCGCCCCGAGTTCGCCGACCGCCGCACGACGAAGACCGTCGACGGCGTCGCGCACGAAGGCTGGTTCACCGAGGACTTCACGTGGGCCGAGCTGCAGACGCTGCGGTGCCGGGAGCGACTCCCGAAACTCCGGGCGGGCAGCGCGAGCTTCGATGACACGCAACCGCCGCTGCGGCTCGCGGATGTGCTCGCGCTCGTTCGCGCGGCATCCCTCGACCAGGGGCGCGAGATCGGCGTCGTGCTCGAGATCAAGCACGCCACGTCGTTCGGGGCGCTCGGGTTCGACGTCGCCGGGACGATCGCCGCCGAGCTGCGCGCGGCAGGCTGGGCCGACGGGGCACTTCCGCTCGTCATCGAGTCGTTCGAGTCGACCGTGCTCGCCCAGGTGCGCGCTCACGGCATCCGCGGATCGTACGTGTATCTGCTCGAGGCGGCCGGGCGGCCGTACGACCTCGTGGCTGCGCGCGGCGAGAGTGCCCCGACGTATGCCGCGCACGCAGCTCCGGCGGGACTAGACGCCCTCGCGGGCGTCGTGGACGGCATCAGCGTCGACAAGCGCATGATCCTCGCTCCCGACCGGCTGGGCCGGGCGACCGGGCCGTCGCGCGTCGTCGACGACGCACACGCGCGAGGCCTGCGCGTCTTCACGTGGACATGCCGCCCGGAGAACGCGTTCCTCGTGCCGCAGTTCCGCAGCGGTCGCGACAAGAGCGCCTTCGGCGACTACGCCGCGGAGTGGCAGATCATCGCGGATGCCGGTGTCGACGGCGTCTTCGCCGATCACCCCGATCTGGCGGTCGCCTTCTTCCGCTGAGGGTGCCCTCGTTGGCCGCGAGGGTGCGTTCGTTGGCCGCGAAGGTGCTTTCACCCGCGCGCCCTCGGTGGGAACGAGTGCACCCTCGGCGGGAACGAGCGCACCCTCGCCGGGTCCGGGCCGGGGCCCGTAGGGTGGCCCCATGGAGTCCCCCGGAATCGTCGCCTCGGGTGTCCGCCGCTCTTTCGGCGCCGTCCACGCCGTCCGCGACGTGAATCTGACCGCACGCGCCGGCGCTGTCACAGGTCTCGTCGGCCCGAACGGCTCGGGCAAGACGACGCTGCTGCTCATGCTGGCATCCCTCCTCGCTCCGGATGCCGGCACCGTGCGGATCGGCGGCATCGACCCGCTGGTCGACGCCGCCGGGGTGCGCGCGATCACGGGGTGGATGCCCGACGCG